>NZ_JANKBI010000036.1:0-1019 GCF_024622195.1 Murimonas intestini | reverse complement strand
GGTAGTGTAAATAAACTTGTGTCTTTTGAAAAAAATGACTCCTTTTTGGTAAGAATTAAGATATGACAATTCTTATCGAAAAGGAGTATTTTTATGCCAGCAGCAAAGGAACAAATACGACAGATTATATCAGAAAACAACATCCGTAGTGTTTCTGATGTCTACACTCTTCTCAAGGACAGTTTCAAGGATATCTTACAGGAGCTTATGGAAGCGGAATTGGACGCTGCTCTTGGATACGAAAAAAATAAAAAGGGTGATCTGAACACGGATAACAAAAGGAACGGGCATTCTCCTAAGACTCTTAAAAGCCAGTTTGGGGAATTACAGATTGACATCCCCAGGGACCGGAATGGGGAATTCGAGCCAAAACTTATCCCAAAATACCAGCGTGATATCTCTGGTATCGAAGAAAAGGTGATATCTCTTTATTCAAGGGGAATGAGCACAAGGGATATCCATGACCAGATCCAGGATCTTTATGGCATTGAAATGTCAGCTGAAATGGTGAGCAAGATCACCGACAAGGTCCTTCCTGAGATCAAAGAATGGCAGTCACGTCCGTTGAACCCCCTATACCCCTTTGTATTCATGGACTGCATCCATTACAAGGTACGGGAAGACGGGCGCGTCCTGAGCCGTGCAGCATATGTGGTATTAGGGGTGACTGTGGAAGGGTATAAAGACATCCTGAGTATTACTGTTGGGGCAAATGAAACCAGTAAGTTCTGGCTTGGAATGCTCAATGACCTGAAGAACCGCGGGGTGAAAGACGTGCTGTTCTTCTGTGTGGACGGACTCCCGGGCTTTAAAGAAGCGATCCAGGCTGTGTATCCCCAGGCAGAGATCCAACGGTGTGTGATCCATATGCTGCGTAATTCCTTCAAATATGTCAATTATAATGACTTAAAGAAATTTTCCTCTGATTTCAAGGCCGTTTACAATGCCCCAAATGAGGCCGCCGGATTGTCAGAGCTGGAAATACTAAAAGAAAAATGGGGTAAGAAATATCCCTATGC
>NZ_JANKBI010000034.1:0-3153 GCF_024622195.1 Murimonas intestini | reverse complement strand
CACGGAGCCTTAGATTTTCACTCCGCAGCGGTCGGACAGAACAACGAACCCCACCGCTCCCCTTCCTGACGGCTCACCGCCTCCCGCACAAAGCGTCCTGTTACTCCCCTAAACAGCAATTTATTTTATCAAAATTTAATCCCCACCCATATTGCATCTTCCCCAAACCTATGTTATACTCACACTCAAAAATCAACTTTCCATTTACTAATGGAAATACAAATCATTTAATAGGAGGTTTTTGCATCATGGACTCAGGTGACCCTGACGCGACAAGTATTCTTTTACAACTTTTGTTTCTGGTATTTTTAACTTTGGTGAACGCCTTTTTTGCCGGGGCAGAGATGGCGGTGGTTTCCGTTAATAAGAACAAGATACGGAAGCTGGCTGAGGAGGGAAACAAAAAGGCACTTCTCATTCAAAATCTTTTTGAGGACTCTACAAAGTTCCTCTCCACGATCCAGGTAGCTATCACTCTGGCAGGCTTTTTCTCCAGTGCTTCTGCTGCCACGGGTATTTCCCAGGTGCTTGGCGGCTGGCTGTCAAAATATGGGATACCTTACAGCGGTACAATTGCTGTTGTGGTCGTGACGATCATTCTTTCTTATTTCACTCTTGTTTTTGGAGAACTTGTACCTAAGAGAGTTGCTTTGCAGAAAGCTGAGGCTTTTAGTCTTGCTGTAGTAAAGCCTATTTACGCGATCTCAAAGATCCTCTCACCCTTTATCAGGCTGCTCTCCTTATCGACTAACGGATTTCTGCATTTGATCGGGATGAAGACTGAAAATCTGGAGGAAGCTGTCTCTGAGGAAGAGATTAAGGCGCTTCTTGAAACAGGAAGTGAAGCCGGAGTGTTTAACGAGATTGAAAAAGAGATGATCAATTCCATATTTTCATTTGACGACAAAACTGCAAGGGATATCATGGTCCCCCGGCGTGAGGTGTTTGCTATAGATATAGACGAACCTTTCGGGGATAATATCGATGCCATCCTGGAATCCAGACATTCCAGAATCCCTGTTTATGAGGAGACGATTGACAATATCATCGGAATCCTCCACATGAAAGATTTTATGCTTGAAATGAGAAAGACTGCTTTTGCGGACATGGATATCCGTACCTTGCTGAACGAGCCGTTTTTTGTACCGGACAGCAAGAATACTGATGAACTTTTTCTGGAGCTGCAGAAATCCCGCAACAGGATGGCTGTCCTGATCGACGAATACGGCGGTTTCTCAGGTATCGTCACAGTTGAAGACCTTGTAGAAGAGATTGTGGGTGATATCAGCGATGAACACGATGAAGAAGTTATTGAATTTGAGAAGATAGATGAAAACACTTATATCATTGACGGTTCTGTACTGATAGATGAGGTGAATGAGAAATTCCATCTGAAGCTGGAACCCGAAAATTATGATACTCTTTCAGGATTTCTGATTGAACAGCTTGGTTATATCCCTTCTGAATCAGAACATCTCACCATCTCTGATAAAGGAGTAAGCTTTCAGATCCTGGAAACGAAAGAAAAACGTATACGAAAGGTCAGACTTAACCTGATCTCCGAAGCGTCTTCCGATCTGTCACTGGCAGGCGTTTCATAACAGCTTACAACAGATAATAACTCGTTGGAAATGCCCCCTTCCGGCCAGGCAGGCTATGATGCTTACCTGACAGGATGGGGGCATTTTTCCGGCTGCTTCCGAAACAGCATAGACAGCTGTACCTGTCGCAAGAACATGATGGAGACAATGGATCTCCCCTCAAAAACTTCTGCTAAAAGTGATTTTAAAAAGTAGTATTTTCACCTTGACATTTCCCCTGCACTTACTTATAATTTCATTATAAAGTATTATAATATAAAACACAGTTTTGTATTATGGAACTATTTTCATTTAAAATACTCTGCATGATAAGTCCAATTTATTTATGGAAATCGTTCCACCCAAAGTGTTTCATTAAAAATAAGCCGGAACGGCGGAATAATCAGGGGGATTCAATTATGGATAACAAGAAAAAGGAATTTGATCTGCTTTCACTGGGAGAGCTTTTGCTTCGTCTCTCTCCCGTAGGTAATGAACGACTCTCCAGAGGGGACACTCTCCAGAAACAGATGGGCGGTGCAGAGTTGAATGTAGTGTCCGGCGCTTCACTCTTAGGACTTCGCACCGGAATCATTTCCAAGCTGCCCTCTAACAACATTGGTACCTTTGCTAAAAACCATGTCCGCTTTCTGGGCGTCAGCGATGACTATCTGACTTATGACAATGACAGAGATGCCAGGCTTGGCATCTACTATTACGAAAATGGCGCTTATCCCCGCAAACCAGGCGTAGTGTACGACAGGATGAATACTTCCTTCTGCAAGATCAAGGCAGATGATTATCCGGACAGCCTCTACACTTCTGCCAGATGCTTCCACACTACCGGCATCACTCTGGCTCTCTGTGAGCAGACAAAAGAGACTGCCGTTGAAATGATGAAACGCTTCAAGGCAGCCGGCGCTCTTATTTCATTTGATGTAAATTTCCGCGCTAATCTATGGAGCGGCCCGGAAGCAAAAGAGTGCATTGAATCCATCCTGCCCTATGTAGATATATTCTTCTGCTCCAAGGACACTGCTGAACTGACCTTTTTAAAGACAGGAAGCCTTCATGAGATCATGCGCTCTTTTGCAAAGGAATATCCGCTGTCCATTATAGCATCCACCCAGAGGACCGTCCACAGCCCTAAAAAACACACATTCGGTTCCGTTATATACGATGCAAAGCAGGATATTTTCTATGAGGAGGAACCTTACCGGAATATAGACGTAGTGGACCGCATCGGCAGCGGAGACGCATATATCTCAGGTGTTTTGTACGGACTTCTGTCCCACGGCTTCGATTGTCAGAGGGCTCTTGAGTACGGCAATGCCACCAGTTCCACAAAGAATACGATCCCCGGTGACCTGCCGTCCTCAGACCTGACTGAAATCGACAGAATTATACGCAATCATAAAACCAGCAATTCACTTGAGATGGACAGATAAATTGCTGTTTAATGGAGTAACAGGACGCTTTGCGCGGAAGGAAGTGAACCGTCAGGAAGGGGAACGGTGGGGTTCGTTGTTCTGTCCGACCGCTGCGGAGTGAAAATCTAAGGCTCCGTGCCCCG
>NZ_JANKBI010000033.1:0-6333 GCF_024622195.1 Murimonas intestini | reverse complement strand
AATGCCCCAAATGAGGCCGCCGGATTGTCAGAGCTGGAAATACTAAAAGAAAAATGGGGTAAGAAATATCCCTATGCAATCAGCAGCTGGGAAAATAACTGGGAGGATGTCAGCTCTTTCTTTCAGTTTTCGGGGGATATCCGCCGTATCATGTACACGACTTATCCCGAAAAAATAACTATGCCGATATTTCAAGAAGTTCCTGTAAACAAGGGAATCTCAGGAAAAATATCGGCATAGTTTTATTATGTAGTGTATGCTCTTTCTAAAGGAGGTGCATTACCATGCAAAAAGAAACAAAATTAGAAGAAGTCCTTCGTCTTACATTGGAATCTTTAAGAGAAAAAGAATACAGCAAAGAGACGTTACTTCGCTATCAAAAGAAATTTCATGTTCTAAATTCTCTCGCCCAGAGCAAAGGAATCTTTGAGCCTTCGGATGAATTATTCCAGGAGTATCTACGTGACTGTAATAACAAGTATACTGGTAAATTCTCCATTTTAAAAGAGCGACAAAAAATCCGGGTTGTAAATCTTATCCGTTCTTACATCTTTGCAGGCGAGGCAGATACCTCAAGAAGAAAGGGGCTATCCGTCAGTGACAGAATACAGACGGAAGTATTTAGAAAAGAACTTGATAAGTTTGTTATGTCGCTAAAAGCAGATCATCTACAGCCTAATACAATCTGTACTTATCAAAGGATAGCCGCATATCTCCTGATCTACTGTGAAGAAAAATCCTATCTCTCAGTCACGGAGTTATGTTCTGGTGACATCCGGGATTTTATCCTGTATCTTTATGGCTACGGTTATTTCAGGCCGACTTCTATCACCAGCGGTCTCTCAGGTCTTAAAAGATTTCTTGCCCTTTATCCAGAAACTGAACATCTTATCATGGAATTACCATCCCGTCTCCCTCGTGAGCGGAACATCTTAGAAATATACAGTAAAGTTGAAACGGACGCCATCAACAGCGTACTGTCTGATGATAGTCTAACGAAACGGGATAAAGCTATCTGTCTGTTACTGCTGGAAATAGGATTAAGAGCGGTAGATGTCTGTAGTATCAAACTTTCTGATATTGACTGGAACAAAGATATCATCTATATAAAACAACAGAAGACAGGAAAGCCGCTTCATGTCCCACTTCGTAAATCCTATGGAAATGCCATTGCTGATTATATACTTAACGGTCGGCCGGCATGTAAGTCAGAATACCTTTTTGTCAGAGAACTGGCACCATTTACACGCTTAAATGGTGAAGGTTCATCTATTAGAACAATTCTCTTAAAAATGGAAGCATTCGCAGGCATATCTAATAAAAACAGGAGTTCCGGCAGCCGAAGCACAAGACACAATGCTGCTTCGGCCATGCTCAGAGCAGGAGTCCCCATGGCAGATATTTCTGCAGTTCTTGGTCATAAAGATCCCAGCATCGTATCAGTTTACTTGTCTACTGATGATGAGACAATGGCGTCCTGTACGCTGCCACTTCCAGGAGGTGTGCCAAATGAATAAAACATTATCAGACCTGATCACTGAATTTCTGGAGTATAAAAAACAGAATGGTTATGTCTACACAACCGCAGAATACCATCTAAATAAATATATTGATTTTGCATCCAGCCACGTTCCGCTTGAGAGCATACCAAGTAGAAAGACGGTAAATGCATTTTTAAACAGGTATTCCGGTACTCCAGGAAATCTATATAATGCGGCAGCTGCTCTCCGGGAGTTCTCAAGATATCTGATCGGACTTGGATACGCATCCGCATATGTCATCCCTGCGGGGAAAATCTCTCTGCCGATACCTGTCAGACCATACTTATTTACAGAGGATGAGATCACAAAGTTCTTTACGGCATGTGACAGCATTCCATATGACTGCCATGTTCCCAAAAGGCATCTAGTGTTGCCCGCAATGTACAAGCTGCTTTATTGCTGTGGTCTTCGCTGCAAAGAGATCCGGACTCTCAGACGAGAACTGGTGCATCCAGAAACGAATTATATAGATATCGTTCAGTCTAAAGGTCCAAAGAACAGGCGGCTTTTTATTTCGCATGAATTGTCCGAGTATCTCAGCGTCTATGATACAAAAATGGATCATATCTTTCCAGACAGGATATTTTTCTTCCCTTCCCGGGAGGATGCTCCTTATGGAGCCAGTGCGTTCCAGAAAAACTTCTTAAAGATCTGGTATACGGCTTTTCCTGAAAAACTGGGGAATGGAGTGAGTATTCGAGCGTATGATTTCCGGCACCACTTCGCTTATGCAAATATGAACCGCTGGCTTAAAGAGGGGAAAGATGTAAATGTTATGCTCCCTTATCTAATGCGGTATATGGGACATCAGGATATAGAACACACGCTTTACTATTTTCATCTTGTTCCTGATATTTATCATACAATTGTGGAAAAAGCTTCCCTTTTTGAGGATCTGTTGCCGGAGGTAAGTGAACATGCGTAAAAAAGTGACAGCTGACCGGGACAGTTCTTTTTTCTGGAGCAGCGCATCCGAGTTCCTAAACAATGAGCTTTCTGGTATTCGTAAGAAGAGTTCCAATACGGTAGAGGCCTACAGACGGTCCCTGAATGGATATATTGATTTTCTGGAAAGTGAGAAATCCATTAAACGAAAAGATATATGTTATCAGGATTTTAATAAAAACAATCTGAAAGACTATCTAATATTTATGAAAGATTCACGCAAACTGAGCGAAAAGACATGTAATCTCAGAATGACTGCAATTCGGACGTTGCTTGCGTATGCTGCTGAAGAATCCATTGATATCACAACGGTCTATGTCAATGCAAAGACAGTAAAAGGTCTCCCAGTTCTTCAAAAGGAGATTGAATACTTTGAAAACAGTCAGCTTAAGGTACTCTTGGCAGCACCATCAGTGGATACAAAAACAGGAAGAAGAGACCGGATGATCTTGATCCTTGGATATGATGCCGGTCTGCGTGTCAGTGAGCTGACACGATTGACAGTATCATCACTGCATCTGGACGCAGATACTCCATTTGTGACGATCCTGGG
Source organism: Murimonas intestini (assembly GCF_024622195.1). Lineage (NCBI taxonomy): Bacteria > Bacillati > Bacillota > Clostridia > Lachnospirales > Lachnospiraceae > Murimonas > Murimonas intestini. The sequence goes on along the minus strand of NZ_JANKBI010000033.1, from coordinate 3,294 downwards.
AAAAGGTTCAAAGTACAGAAATGTGCCACTAATGAGCAGGACCGTACATCACTTAAAGGCATATATGAAAGAGTTTCATCCTGTAATAAAGATGGAGATGCCTCTTTTTTATGCGACAACGCATGGAATCAGGCATTCTCTTTCTGATGACACTATACAGAATCTTTTGAAAAGATATACAAACCAGAGCAGAAGCAGCATTATGATGCCAGAAAAGGTCCATTTTCATATGCTGAGAAAAACGAGGGCGATGGATCTTTATCAGGCAGGATGCCCCTTATCCTATATCCAACAGCTATTGGGACATGAAAGTATATCAACCACCAGCGGTTTCTATGCATTTGCCACTTTGAGAACGCTGGCAGCTTCTATTGAAAAAGCGAATCCATCTGGAGAAGAAGAAAAGAGTTGGAAAAGGGATTCCGTATTAAAGCAGCTTTACAGACTATAAAAACTATGCCGATATTTTTCCTAAGATTCCCTTGTTTACAGGAACTTCTTGAAATATCGGCATAGTTATTTTTTCGGTATAAGTCGTGTTAAGCCGATATCGGCTTAACACGACAAATATCATAGAAGGTTTGAACCGGCAATACCGGAAAGTGACCAAAACTAAAAGTGTATTTCCAAGCGATGTATCACTGGAGAAAATGTTATATCTTGCAAGTGAAAATGTGATAAAGAAATGGACTCAGAGATATCGGAGCTGGGACCAGGTGCTGAACCAGCTTATCGTGCTTTACAACGAAAGGCTTACCCAGTATCTTTAAAATAAAGAGAGCCGGAACGGCAGCATTTCCAGACCTGACCGTTCCGACCTTATCCCTTCGGCATTAGTAGTATTACCAAAAATACCCATCCTTATTCCAGAGGCCAGGTGTGGGCAGCACCCACATTTTTATGTAATCCTGCTAATGCCTTAATTGTAATGCAAAAAAATAAAAAAAAGAAGTATAAACGAAACAAATTTGGAAATACTATAATTAGAAAAGAAATTCGACACTATAGTAAAACAGTCATCGACAAGAAATTTCTACATATCTGGTTCTTACCAGAAAACATCATTTTTTATAGACACAGAAATTTTTACGCCCTCACACACCAGATTTTATAGAAGTTCCTTCTTCTGCAATCCAGTCAGAAAATATAGCACCGGATCATAAAACCGTTGCTTTGATCAGAGGCAGAAACCACCTCACATTGGAAATCACAGACCAGGTATCTGCTTCCTTTCTTCATACACTTTTGGGAGTGATGATGGATGCTCAATGATGGTACAGGATTTAAAAAAGTATACATAGCCACTGGTTTTACGGATTATCCGAGAAGTATTATTATTCGAGAAGATTGCTGCAACAGCGTATAGTTACAGCATTTCCAAAGAATCTTCTCGAATAAAATGTTATCTGTTTTTCAGAAAATCCGGAATATTGTCCTTTGATTTCTTTATCTCAATTTTCTGGTTATTACCAAACCAGGTCTCATTCCATTCCTTTAGTTTTTTATCTACGGTATCTTGGGACATTTCAGCATATATCTGTGTTGGCTGGACAGATACATGTCCTAATATATTCTTTATTGTAACTATATCAACTCCAGCTTCCAGCAAATGACATGCTGTACTGTGTCTCATGGAATGAGGCGGATAGCTATCCGCTCGAAATAATGTAGGATGCTGTTCCTTAGCTATCGACACATACTTTTTATATATCCCTTCAACACACGAAATCGTCATCTGCTCATGTGTTTGGCTGGAAAATATGTGTCTTTCAGGATTGAGTATTCCGGGCGGTTTTACACCCCAATTCCGGATGGTGGAAACCGACGTTCCGATATAAAGGAAACCGTGATTCCGCTTTGATGGAAACCTATATTCCAGAACAATGAAATCAGAAGCTTCTTTCCTTATAATGTATATATGCGTCGTTTGACGTAAATACATTTTAAGGAGGTCATCTGTTATGACCAAATATCGCGAGATCATCAGGCTTGCCAGCATGAATCTCAGTCAGACGAACATCGCGCTTAGCTGCGGTGTGTCCAAGAAAACGGTCAATAAGGTTTTAAAAGCTGCCAGGGAAAAAGACATCTCATGGCCGCTTGATCCAAACCAGACCGATGCTGTGATTGAGCAGATGCTGTTCCCAAAGAAGAACAGTCCCGGGTCCCAATCAAACAGGCGTATGCCGGATTATGCCCATATCCGAAAGGAGCTTCTCCGCAATGGAGTGAACAAGAAACTCCTCTGGACAGAGTGCCTTGAGGAATGCCGTCTCTCCGGAGACGATCCACTTATGTACTCTCAGTTCTGCTATTACATCCAGCAGGACGAGCAGAAACGTCGTGCCACCATGCATATCAATCGCAAGCCTGCGGAACAGGTTGAGGTAGATTGGGCCGGAGATCCGGCACACATCATAGATCCGGATACGGGCGAGATCCTGGATGCGCACATTTTCGTAGGTGTTATGACCTACAGCCAGTATCCATATGTAGAGGCATTCATGGATGAAAAGCAGCCATCATGGATCGCTGCACATGTGCATATGTACGAGTACTTTGGCGGTGTCGCCAAGATTCTCGTGCCTGACAACTGCCGTACAGCGGTGGATCATAACAAGGGCTGGAAAGACCAGCGGATCAATGCCGTCTATCAGGAAATGGCAGAACATTATGAGACTGCGATTATTCCAGCCCGCGTCCGGCCTCCAAAGGATAAGCCCAATGCTGAGGGCAGTGTAGGTAATATTTCCACATGGATCACCGCAGCCCTGCGTAATGAACAGTTTTTCTCCCTCAGCGAGTTAAACCGGGCAATCCGTCAGAAGCTGGAAGTTTTCAGTCATCGACCTTTCCAAAAGAAAGAGGGCAGCCGGTATGAGATCTTCCGCGACGAAGAACTGCCATTGCTGGCACCTTTACCTGCCACCCCATATGAACTGGCGGAATGGAAGCAAGCCACCGTTCAGTTCAATTATCACATATCCTTTGCCGGAATGCTATACTCAGTTCCACATGAATATATAAAACGCAAAGTTGATGTGAGAGTTACAGATAAAACCATTGAGATTTTTTTCAACCACAACCGGATTGCATCCCACCGTCGTCTTTATGGGCGCAAGGGGCAGTACAGCATGATTACAGAACATATGCCGCCTTCCCACCAGCAGTACCTTGAATGGAACGGCGACCGATTCCGCAAATGGGCGGAGCGGAGCGGTTCCAGTACCTATCAGGCAGTAGATGCGATCCTTACCTCCAAACGTGTAGAACAACAGTCTTACCGCAGTTGTA
>NZ_JANKBI010000032.1:0-9214 GCF_024622195.1 Murimonas intestini | reverse complement strand
CACTATTCAATTATCAAGGTTCTTTGTGTTTCTCTATTTTGTTTCTTTGTTGTTGTCTCTCTGACAGCTTTTATATTCTATCGCATCTTTCGATGTTTGTCAACAACTTTTTTAACTTTTTTTATTTCTTTTTTTCAGCTCATCGCCTCTACCGAAGCGACTTGCTTATATTACCATCTATACCTAATAAAGTCAACACCTTTTTTGTAATTTTTTCGATTTTTTTGAATTATCGATAAATTTCTTTATGCTGCTTACATATGTGTTTTCATAACGGACTTTTTCGAAATTACACGTACAAATTGAACTAAAAGCTCGCGACAGTCGTCAAATACACTTGCAAACATATTCACTTGGCTCATTGCTGTCCGAAATAAAGCTCTTATTTTTTAGAGCGTAAGTCCTTTTGCCCCCAATATCATCTTATATAAATAAGACCGGGATCCTGTGATACTTTCACAGTACTCCCGGTCTGCTAAACATTATCGTGCGCAGCACGCCCATCCGAAGGATTGAGTTACGGGATGCACGGAGGTGTATACTTTCTATTACAGCGATCCCGCCAATCCCATAAGAATTTTCATGAGATAATTTGTATTATACAGGAAAGTGAGTATCTCACTTTCATTGATCATTACCATAAGCTTATGCCCAATATCTGTTCCGCTGAAAATAGTTATTATAAGGAATGCTATCCATATAAATATCAAACCCTGTAAGAATCCCAGTACAAGGCCCATTACCTGGTTCAAACCATGGATAATCGGCAGCTTTGTCAGGATGTCAAGAGTCATACCTGTCAGCTTCAAAAGTATAAACACTAAAATGCTGGCTACTATAAATGAGATAATATTCAAAATCAAAGAAGACAAATAGCCCACAATATAACCTTTAAAATTTTCTGCCGCTACCTGGGCATACCCGGCTGCATTATTATTATCCAGAAGCTGTTTTTGGAGCAGCTGGGGTATTCCCAGGTTCTCTATGAGCTTCATCTGGTCTGTCACAGAAATATCCCCTGACTGGATGTTGTTTAAGATATCTCCTAAACTTCCTTCGCTCTCAGGAACTTTCTCTGTCTCTTTGCTTTCTTTTTCTTTATCTGAATCACCCGTCTTATCCTCCTTGGCCGAGGAGGCTCCCATAAGTTTATCCAGCCCCAGCATCTCCTCACATTTAGCTTCTATAGTAGTATAGACAGGTGTCTTCTCTTTTAAGAAGTCACTGATATATGGCGTTGCAAAATACACCAGCACCATAGCCAGAACAAAGAACACCATGGATACCAGGGTCTTCACGAATCCCCTCCTGTATCCGTTTAATGTAAACAGTAATAAAATCAGCAGTATAATAATTGTTAATACATCCATAAGTTCTCCTCTACTTCAGCCTGAACCAGATTGTGCTGTTCTGTGTAAGCGCCATATATTTCCTTAATCCCGGCACACTTATAACATCCACCAGCGGCTCCTGGAAAGTGCCTTCAAATAGTTTTCTGCCTCCAGTGCTGTAAATGGCACATTTTTTGTCATTCAGAAGGATGATCTTTCCTCCGTCCAGCTTGATTTTCGTATATTCCATATCTATATACTGCTCCATAGTCTTTCGGCCATTCAGATCATAGAGCTGTATCTTATATTTATGCTCAATCTTATCACTGGCAAACACAAATCCCAGATGGCTGTCATCATAGAAAATACTGAGCACCTCTTGTTCAAATTCTACATTTGCCTTTTCCTCTGGTATCTGCTTCCCTTTATATATAGAAAAGCCGTCATCCCTGAATGCCGCTGAAACTGATTCGCTCAAAAAACACACATTGGGAGCCACGGCATTTTCATAAGATGTGCTGCTGACCATATTATCTATCTTAGTCTGCCCCACAGAATCAAAATTATAAAACGAAATATCTGTGCTGATAACGCCGGTGGTGGTTTTAAGGTAAGAGATCATTATCTTCATTCCATCAGGAGAAAGCGCTATATCTAAAGGATAACCTGATTCTCCCAGAGATGTTCTGTTTTTGGCAATTTCAGTTCCTGAAGCATCATAAAAATTTATCCAGGTCACATCACCGTCCTCAAGAACAGCTGCTACAACTCCCTGTCTCGCCACCTTAACCTTTTCGATCGGGAGAAGGGTTTTAAACTGTCCCTTTAATCCTTCTTCTCCAAAAACGTATATCTGAGTACCCTTCTGATCGGCAATTGCTGCTGTATTCTCACATATATCGGCTATGGGGCTCTGCATGCTGTATGTGGTACTCCAGTTTACTTCCCCTGAATTACTGATGCTGGAAGCCCCGTCAGAACTAAATTTCAGCAGGCCGCTGCCCAGTTCCAGATATTGTGTTCCGCTGATATCTGATCTCTCCTCATCTGAAGTAACAAAATACCCTGTGGCCACATGGAAATAGTCAAAAATAAAAAGCCCCAGCACGCCAACAACTACTATACTGGAGATAATGATCCACTTATTCTTCTTTTTTTTCTGATATATTTCTACTTGATCAGGGAATTCCAGATTCTGTGCATCAGCCGGACTCCAAAGCATATCCTGCTGCTGCTTCTTTTCTTCCCGTTTCTCTCTTATTTTACGAACAGGCCCCAGATTCTTGACATGAACCGGTATCCCCTTCAACTTATCTTTTATTTTCCCCATCTTACACTCTCTTCCAAAATCTAAAGTCGTAACAACAGTATTTTGGGTATTATAACACTTTCAGGAGTGTTTTTCCATAGTTTAGCGGAAAAATTACTTTTAAACTACTCCCTGGATGAAGATATTGCTTCACTTTCCAGACAGCAAAGCAGCAGGGTCAAAGACCCCGCTGCTCCTGTAGCCATTATGGCAGATATATTTTTTGGCCGGGGAGAATTTTGTTTTCATCTTCAATATTATTTATACTGCAGATTTCTTCCAGTTTCTGCAGGTTTCCATAATACATTTTGCAGATGTTTGCAAGTGTATCGCCATTTTTTACTGTGTACGACGCTCTGTTTGCATTCTGGTCTTCTAACCCGGCCATGGCCGGCAGCACTTCATCATCCTTTTTTCCGTCTGAGGATGACTGAGCATCTGCAGTTGCCTCTTTATTTCCTCCATTTGTCTTCGATGTTTCAGTCTGTTCCTTTGCTCCCTTGCTTTCTGTCTCTGCGTTTGTACCAGACTTCTGCTTCGGTTCTTCAGCAGTTTTCTCTGATGACTGAGAGGCTTCTGCGTCATTTTCGCCAGACTTCTGAGTTTCATTAGATTTTGCAGTATCAGATGATTCTGCCTGCTCTGTTGATACTTCTGTTATTTTCTGTTCAGACTTGTCCGCATTTTTTCCATCTGCTTTTACGTCCCCTCCATTCAGCACTTCTGCCAGGTCGTCACCCTTTTTAACGGTCTTGTCCTCAATTCCGGCCAGGGAGATGTTTTCTGTCTCCGTTTTCACTTTTCCAGATGCCTGCTGAAGATCATTTTCTCCCTTCAGTGTATCAAGTGCCACCTCCAGATTTTTCATCTTGTCATAATTATTAATCGTAGTGACGCCTAATACCAGCACTGTCATGATTAAAAACGTGCACGCACCATACAGAAATCTTGTGAATCCTACATTTGGAACTGATTCCCTCTTCTCTTCTGCAATCTTCCTAAAATTCTGGATAGCCTTATCCGTCACTACAATTTCTTTTTCAATGGAATGTCCCTCGTTTCTGGACACCATATAATCCTGCATCTGTTCGTTTTTCTCATAATAAATGTAGTAGCCCGGCTGCATAGCGAGATTTCCTGCTTCAGTCAGATAAAGCTCAAGATCTGTTTCCTCCTGGCTTGAGATGATAAGCAGCTTATCATTTTCTCCAAACTGATTCAGATGGATACAGCTGACCTCATCCCCGCTTATGGGATCATCCTCCGGGACATAGAGAAACCAGCCCAGTATCTCTCTCCCGCAGAAAAACTGCGCTGCCTGTTCCTTGATTTCTTTCCAGTCCTCTTCTTCAAAACGTATATCAGAAAGTTCCAGCACGCTGTTTACAAAGAAATACCAGACATTCTCCTTTTGCTCCTTCTCCCCAAGGAGCAGCGCCCCTTTTTTCTCTGTTTTGTCCTTTGCCAGCTGCAGCATGTAAGTTACCGCATAATCCTCCAGGTAAATCTTTTTGTTCTTTCCGCCTTCCCCTATCTGACGAATATTTTTCGGCAGGGTGAAGGTTTCTTCTTCCCTCTCCTGGGAATTCCCTGAATACGTCACATTATTCATACTCCTATCACTCCTTTATAGGGGAAATAGTAGCACATGTCCACTGCAAATTTTAGCAGTTCATGGAAGATTTTTTAAAAGAATTACGACATATTTTGTATATAACCATATGCACATTTTTGAATATTTGCAAAACAAGCTGGATAAACTTTAGAAAACACCTTGAAAGGAATTTATTATGAAAGAAAAATTTATGATAGAAGATACTTGTTATATAGACTCTAAATCAGAATATGCCGTTTCTCTGACTGCTGACTGTCTTGGCTCCCTGATCAGGCAATTCAGGGGACGTTTTGAGGAACTGGTAATACTCTGTATTGGCAGTGACCGCGTAACAGGCGACAGCCTGGGGCCTCTTGTAGGCAGTATGCTGAAAAAGGAACGCCTGCAGGGTGTTACTGTGTATGGTACTCTCGAGGCACCTGTACATGCTCTGAACCTCACAGAAACTCTTGTCAGGATACAGAATTATCACCCCGGGAGCCTTTGTATAGCAATTGATGCTTCACTGGGCACCAAAAAGCATCAGGGCTATATCACTATCAGCCAGGGAAGCCTCTGCCCGGGAGCCGGCGTAAGCAAAAATCTGGATACGGCAGGTGATATCTGCATTACAGGTATCGTAGGACCGGCAGGCCGTTTCTCTCAGCTTACTCTCCAGACAGCACGCCTTTCTGCCGTATTCGGTATAGCTGAGCGGATCGCTCAGGGCATTACAATGACCTGCCAGGGTGATTCCTATAAAGCTCCAGTTGAAGAATCCGCATGGCTGCCTGCCTGTTCATGGTGCAGATCACCGAAATCAGATGAGATCTTCTGGGCTTAACCCAATTTAAAATATTCCTGAACACGTACAAAACGCCGGCTCCCGAATAATTAACGGAAACCGGCGTTTCGATTTGGCTGTCACTTTACTTATTTGTTTCAGACATTACGCCATAAATTCTTTTATCCTGCTGTAGATACCATTGCAGTCCAGTCCATATTTCTGAAGCAGAGCCACAGCTGGTCCGGATTCGCCAAATGTATCATTTATACCTATCTTCATCACCTTAGTTGGTGCATTCTCACTGAGGCAGTCACATACAGCGCTTCCCAGTCCGCCGATCACGGAATGTTCTTCTACAGTCACAACTTTTCCTGTCTCTTTAGCTGCTGCGATAACAAGCTCTTCATCAAGAGGCTTGATAGTGTGGATATTGATGACCTTAGCATCGATTCCATCAGCTGAGAGCTTCTCTGCTGCTTCCAAAGAAGCCGCCACAGGAAGGCCGGAAGCGATGATCGTCAGATCCTTGCCCTCACGGAGCACAACGCCTTTTCCAAGTTCAAATTTATAATCCGGCCTGTCATTGATGACAGGAACTGCCAGACGCCCAAAACGCAGATAGACTGGTCCCTCATACTCTACTGCTGCTCTCACAGCTGCCCTGGCTTCTGTATCATCTGAAGGATTGATGACTACCATTCCAGGAATAGTGCGCATCAGGGCTATATCTTCATTGCACTGATGAGTAGCACCGTCTTCACCTACAGAGATACCTGCATGTGTGGCGCCAATCTTAACATTCAGATGAGGATATCCGATAGAGTTGCGCACCTGCTCAAATGCACGCCCTGCGGCAAACATGGCAAATGAACTCATAAACGGGATCTTGCCTGTAGCAGCAAGCCCTGCGGCGATTCCAGCCATATTGCACTCAGCAATACCGCAATCGATATGACGTTCCGGGTAAGCTTTCTTGAACACGCCTGTTTTTGTAGCTGCAGCAAGGTCAGCGTCAAGAACTACCAGATTCGGATATTCAGCGCCCAGTTCTACAAGGGCGTTTCCATAGCTTTCTCTCGTTGCTACTTTCTTTACTTCTGACATAATGCTTCACCTGCCTTTTCTAAATCTGCCATAGCAACTGCGTACTGCTCATCATTTGGAGCTGTACCGTGCCAAGCCACCTGATTTTCCATGAAAGAAACGCCTTTACCTTTTACAGTCTTCATAATAATAGCCGTAGGCATGCCTTTTACAGTTTTTGCCTCATCAAAAGCTGCTTTTAACTGGTCAAAATCATTTCCGTCAGCTACATTTATCACATGGAAATTAAAAGCTTCAAATTTTTTGTCAATGGGATACGGAGAGCATACGTCTTCAATCTTTCCATCTATCTGCAGTCCGTTATTATCTACTATTACAACCAGGTTATCCAGCTTTTTAGCTCCGGCAAACATAGACGCCTCCCATACCTGGCCTTCCTGGATCTCCCCGTCTCCTAAAAGAGTATATACACGGTAAGAATCACCGCTCAGCTTGGCTGAAAGAGCCATGCCTGCTGCTGCAGAGATCCCCTGTCCCAATGATCCGCTGGACATATCCACACCCGGGATATGCTTCATATCCGGATGTCCCTGCAGATAAGATCCCAGATGGCGAAGTGTCACAAGATCCTCTTTCGGGAAATATCCTCTCTCAGCAAGAGTAGAGTACAGGCCCGGCGCTGTATGTCCTTTAGAAAGGACAAAACGGTCCCTGTCTGCTTTCTTCGGGTCCTTTGGATCAATATTCATTTCTTCAAAATATAAATAAGTAAATAAATCTGCTGCGGAAAGTGAACCGCCCGGATGTCCCGCTTTTGCACTGTGCACAGCGGTAACAATGCCCTTGCGGATCTCATTAGCCGTTTTCTGAAGCTCTAATTTGTTCATTGAAATCCTCCTGATTTTCCCCCGGTTATTCTCCAAATACTGCTCTATAGTCTGCCTGGAACTTAGCAATGCCTGCATCTGTCAAAGGATGTTTTGTCATCTGCTCGATTACAGAATATGGAACTGTTGCAATGTCTGCCCCTGCAAGTGCGCAGTCTGTCACATGGATCGGATTGCGGACACTGGCAGCTATGATCTCTGTTTCAATTCCTGCTACTGCAAAAATATCAGCTATTTCCCTGATCAGATCCACTCCCCTTACAGAGATATCATCAAGACGTCCAAGGAACGGAGACACATATGTAGCGCCTGCTCTTGCAGCCAGCAGAGCCTGGTTGGCAGAAAAGATAAGTGTCACGTTAGTTTTGATTCCTTCTGCATTCAGAACCTTAACAGCCTTCAGGCCTTCGACAGTCATAGGGATCTTAACAATCATATTCGGATGGATCTTTGCGATCTCACGGCCTTCAGCTATCATTCCTTCTGCATCTACAGTTGTAGCTTTAACTTCCCCGCTGATAGGTCCGTCAACGATTGATGTAATCTCTTTAATAACTTCAACAAAGTCCCTTCCCTCTTTTGCGATCAGAGAAGGATTTGTGGTCACACCACAGATTACTCCCATATCATTTGCCTTTTTAATATCCTCTACCTTTGCTGTGTCGATGAAAAATTTCATTATCCGTTCCTCCTTGGATTAAATATGTAAATTAATTTTTACCTTTGTTTACATGACCGGCCCTTCCCTGCTCATATCATTAAATATGCGTTTAATTGCCTTCTGTCCGGTTCTTCCTTAAGTATATCACAGGAAATTCTCAGGTCAATAGCCCGTCATTTTTATTAGTGATTTATTTTATTTATAATTTAATTATTATAAATAATTTCCCATGTTATTTTACGGTACAACAGACGTTTTTTCGGTTTTTCCCGGTTATCTGACATATCTTTTGAATTTTTTATAACTAATAATTTATGGTAAAATATTTAAATTTAAAATTTACGAATCTGTTTAGTCACTAAACAAATGGTTTTATCTCGCATAGGAGGTGGTTCCTCTGACGATCAGCCTCGGCTCATACTCTACATGGTAGATGCTGGTAGGCAGCATCTCCGGATCCGTCACCGTCTTGGAATGTATTTTTTTGATGATGATATCACAGGCATCCCGTCCCTTCAGAGGCACAAAATGCTCTATGGTAGTCAGTGATATGCTGCGCATCCTGGCAAACAGGATATTATCGCACCCAATAACAGATATTTCTGAAGGGATCTTAATCTTCGCCTCCAGCAGTGCGTCCATGATTCCAAGCGCAATCATGTCGTTTAAACCAGCTATGGCTGTAAGTCCCTTTTGTTCCATAAGAAGTTCCCTGGTCAGATTATAACCCATTTTGTACTCAGAATCAATGCTGGGAATAAGAGTATCGAATTCTTCACCTGCTGCCTTTATACAGACACCGTCTTTAAAACCGGCCTCCTCGAATTCCCTCACAAATCCTTCCACCCTTTTTAACCTCTGCTGCTGCCTGCTAGTAAGGGGCGGAGAAATAAATCCCACCTTCTGATGCCCCAGCTCCAGAAGATGTCTTGCCATCAGCCGTCCCGGCTTGGAATTATTCAGCTCTACGGCATCTACTTCCATGATATCTTCCCTGTTATTGATGACCACGAGCGGCACCTGGTCAGCCAGCTCTTTGACCTGCTTTTTGAAGCAGGTACTTGGATTACATGTGTATATGATTCCCAGAGGCTGTACCCTGTCCATCATCTTCAGATAGTGTTCCTCGATCTTTAAGTCTCTCTGAGTATTACACACAAAGACACCATACCCCTTTTCCTTAGCTACCTCCTCAATCCCCTGCAGCAGCATGACATAGTAGGGATTTGTCAGGGTAGGACAAAACGCCACGATCAGCTTCTGCTGCCTGCTGTCCTTGCGCACCCTCCTGCCCGGAAGTTCATACCCCAGTTCCTTAGCAGCATTCTCTACTTTTTCTATTGTTTCCTTTGAAAAGGAGACATTAAATTTCTTATTTAATATCATTGACACAGCAGCCTGAGATACTCCCGAAGCCTCCGCCACATCAGATGAGGTTACTTTCGCCTTCTTCACGTTTATTTACCTCCTTTATGTTTTCAGTATAGCAAAAAAATGATGGGAAGGCTAGAGTTGTGTATATTCCTGTTTAATGGAGTAACAGGACGCTTTGCGCGGAAGGAAGTGAGCCGTCAGGAAGGGGAACGGTGGGGTTCGTTGTT
>NZ_JANKBI010000031.1:0-11700 GCF_024622195.1 Murimonas intestini | reverse complement strand
AGGATGATGACTTAGATGACGATGAATTTGAAGAAGGATTTTATATTGACCTCTTTTAATCACCGTCTGTTTGCTTCACCCGCATTTTGCGGGCTTTTTTATCAATGGTTCGCCATTTGGCGAACTTTCCTATTATACAAGAAAAAAAGCCCCAAAAACCTTATAATCACTAGAGAATATAGTGTTTACAAGGCTTTTGGAGCCCTTAAAATACTTTCATTAAATTTTATTGCAAACTTCGCTTAATTGCCCATCTGCTTTGCAACTTCAGCCGCGAAATCCTCTTCCTTCTTCTCGATACCTTCACCAGTCTCGAAACGAACAAAACCTTTGATTACTATCTTGGCATTGTTTGCTTTTGCTACGGAATCTACATAAGCCTGTACTGACTGCTTTCCGTCTTCTGCTTTTACATAGATCTGGTCCATGAGGCAGATTTCTTTAAGCTCTTTGTTGATACGTCCCATAACCATTCCACTGATGATCTTATCATTTGCATCCGGTTTCTCATTCTTAGCCTGAACTGTGAGGATTTCTTTTTCATGCTCAATATAAGACTGATCTACTTCTGCCCTGTTTGTATACATAGGCTTAAGAGCTGCTGCCTGCATTGCTACATTCTTAGCCATCTCTTTGATATCATCGTTTACTACATCTGTCTCTACATCTACGAGAACACCGATCTTACCGCCCATATGTGTATAGGAAGCAACGAAACCGTTCTCTTCTGTAACCTTTGTAAATCTTCTGATGCTCATGTTTTCACCGATTACAGAAATCTGAGCTGCAAGAGCTTCCTGAACTGTCATGGAATTATCGAATTTCCATGTTTCAGCCTTGAATGCTTCGATATCTGCTGTCTCTGTATCCATTGCCTGCTCAGCTACCTGTGCTACATAGCCCTGGAATTTTTCATTCTTTGCAACAAAGTCTGTCTCAGCATTAACTTCAACAACAACTGCTTTCTTATCATCATCAGATACAAGAACCTTGCAGAGACCTTCTGCAGCGATTCTGCCTGCTTTTTTCTGAGCTGTTGCAAGACCTTTTTCTCTTAAGAATTCTACAGCCTTGTCCATATCACCATCTGTAGCGCCTAATGCTTTTTTACAGTCCATCATTCCTGCGCCGGTCATTTCTCTTAACTCTTTTACCATTGCTGCTGTAATAGCCATTTCTTTATTCCTCCGTTATACTGGTATTTTGATTTCTATTCTATCTGAGCCGCCTAAAAGGCGGCCCAGAACCTGTCGTTTCCGAATATCAGATATTGATGTAACAGCCTCTTTAGCATATTACATATTGATTTCCTGATCTGCTGATATTATACCTCTGCTGTCTCTTCAGCTGCGATTTCTTCCATATCAGTAGCTTCTGTCTCCGGGAACTCTACTGCTTCCTCAGCGCCCTGGTTTGCTTCGATAACAGCATCTGCCATTTTAGAAACGATCAGTTTTACGGCTCTGATAGCATCATCATTACCTGGGATAACAAAATCTAACTCTTCAGGATCACAGTTTGTATCACAGATACCGATCAGCGGAATTCCGAGAGTATGTGCTTCCTGTACACAGATTCTTTCTTTTTTCGGGTCAACTACGAAGATTGCATCCGGGATTCTCTTCATTTCTTTGATACCGCCCAGGTTCTTCTGCAGTTTATCTAATTCTTTCTTTAATTCAATTACTTCTTTTTTAGGAAGAACATCGAATGTTCCGTCTTCCTGCATAGCTTCGATGTCTTTCAGACGTCTGATCCTGCTCTGGATTGTCTTGAAGTTTGTGAGCATTCCGCCTAACCATCTCTCATTTACATAGAACATGTTGCAGCGCTCTGCTTCAGACTTAACAGCATCCTGAGCCTGTTTCTTTGTTCCTACGAAGAGGATTGTGCCGCCTTCTGCTGCGATGTCAGAAACTGCCTTGTAAGCTGTATCTACCATACCTACAGATTTCTGAAGGTCGATGATGTAGATGCCGTTTCTTTCTGTGTAGATGTACGGAGCCATTTTAGGGTTCCATCTTCTTGTCTGATGTCCGAAATGAACACCTGCTTCGAGTAACTGCTTCATTGAAATTACGCTCATGTTTCTAATCTCCTTTTGGTTGATTTCTACCGCATGTTTTACGCTCCCTCAGAGACCGTCTCCGGCACCGTCCTCAGAATCTGCATGCGTGATTTATTTTTGCCTATGAAAGTATATCACAACACCCGGGTACGTTGCAAGCCTTTTTTCATAATTTTTCCGTTAATTCATACCTTACAAGAATTTCGTATAAGGTGGTTTTGTAAAGTCAGCACCATTTTGGCATCACTGCCACAATCCTTTATGTGATTCAATAAAATCAATATAATTTTTCCTAGAAACTTCTTCACTATGCTTTATATACCACTCAAACGATTCTCGTAACCCATCTTCTAAGTCTTTTGTATTATCAATCAATTCATTTTGTTTTGTGACATCTAAATAATATTCGTAGTCATGAAAGCTGAAATAATCTCTCTGATTTTCATGATTATAAACATTTACTATTTTTAATTCTTTTCCAACCACCTTATAACATAACGATACAAATTCGTTAATATTGACTAAATTCTTATTTCCTACATTTATAATATGATAATCAGGATGTGTTTCAATGATTTTGGCAATCACTCTGCATAAATCTTCAACATGAAAAAACTGCATTTTCATTGTTCCATCTTTTGGAATATAAAAAACTCTATCAGATAATGCACACTCAAAAACAAAAGGCTCACGATAAACATTCTGCATTGGTCCATACAGATATGGCGGACGCAAAATATATGCTGCAGGCATTCTCGAGGACAGGATTTTCTCAGCCTCAATTTTATTTGTTCCATAGTTTCCCCAAATAGAGTTACTTCCTATTTCCTGTTCTTCTGTAAAAGGCTGTACATTTGTTTCGGGATATACTGCTGATGAACTAATAAGTATATAGTCTTTGACCCCATCTGGAAGAGCATCTGCCAAATCACTTACATCTTCTCCGGTATAGGCACAAATGTCCAAAACAGCATCAAAATTGTATTCTTTCAAAATATTACCCAAATTATGACGGTCAGCTTCTATTAGATGTACTCCATCAAGCTGTTTCTTAGTATTTCTATTCAACACAAAAACTTCATTATTATTCTTAAAATAATTTGCTATATATTTACTGACAAATACAGTTCCACCCGTCACTAAAATATTCATATTTATAACTCCTCTATAAGTTCTAAATGAACGAACTATGCCAGCCGTTTACAAATGCGTATGTCCCTGCCCATGGACAGACAAGAGGGCGAAATCAACAAGTGCTTTCACCCTCGGAAATGATTACAGATAGTTCAAAAAACAAATACTACTTTTTATCTTTATTGAATGCGTCCCTTACATCCTTCACTACATCCTTCATCATGCCTTTAACTGCCTCTGTAGCTGCCGCTGCCTTTTCCTCAGCCTCTGTCTTTCCCTCTTTCGCATATCCGCTGTGTGAATCTTTATCCCCGGATTTTCCGGCTTCTGCTGTTTTATCCTTTTCTTTGCCAAACAGACCGTCAAATCCTGTAAAATTAATATTCTTATTTACTTTCGCATCATACGTATCGGCCCGCATGATTTCTGCAAGATCCACACCCGTTGTCTCCTTCATGGCTTCCATGACCTTTGTAAGTACAGCCGGCACATTTCCGGCAATCTGGCTCACACCGCTTCCGTCATCCCCGCCGCCGATCAGGACGATCTTGTCAATCTGTGCGAGAGGCTCTGCAATCCTTCCGGCCATTTCAGGAAGGATATTGATGAGCATTTCAGCCATTGCGGCTTTATTATATTTACTGTAGGCTTCGGCCTTCTTTTCCATGGCTTCGGCTTCAGCTTTTCCTTTTGCTTCAATTGCCTGAGCCTCTGCCTGTCCCACCAGCCTGATTCCTTCCGCAGTCTGTTCCTTTTCAAATTTCATGGCTTCGGCGCGTGCCTTCTGGGCCTCTGCCTCCTGCTCCTGCTCATAACGGGCGGCCTCAGCATCCTTCTGACGCTTGAACAGCTCTGCCTGAGCCTTCTGCTCCTGTTCATAACGCATGGCGTCCGCTTTCTTTTTTACCTCAGCATTCAGCTGCTGTTCACGTACCGATGCTTCCTTCTGCTTGAGCTCTATCTCCCGCTCCTGCTTTGCGATGTCAGCATTTGTTCTTGTAATCTCCAGAGTCTTACGCTGGTCCTCTGTTCTGATCTGATAGACCATATCAGCTTCAGCCTTAACTGTGTCAGCCTCTTTTTTAAGCTCTGACTGTCGGATAGCCAGCTCATTATTCCGCTTTGCTATCTCTGTCTGTGAGATTACCCTGGCGTCATTCGATAATTTGTCAGCCTCAGCCTGGGCAATTGCGATTTCTTTTTCGGAATTTGCTTTTGCGATCGCCGCATCCTTTTTAATCTTTGAAGTATTATCCATACCCATATCCTGGATAAGGCCATGCTCGTCCTCTACATTCTGGATATTGCAGGATATAATCTCAATGCCCAGCTTCATCATGTCTACGGAAGCCTTTTCCTGTACCTGATTACTGAATTCATCCCTGTTGTTGCAGATTGTCTTAAGGTCCAGAGTTCCGATAATTTCCCTCATATTTCCCTGAAGAGAATCCTGCAGGTCTGTAACGATCTCCGAAGGCTTCTTATCCAAAAAGTTTTTCATAGCGAGAAGCATCATCTCTTCACTGTCAGAGTTGATCCTTACCTTTGCAACTGCATCCACCTGCACATTGATATAATCAAGAGTAGGTATATAATTGTCCGTTTTAATATCGATAGTTATCTGATTCAGGTAAAGTACATTCATCCTCTCCAGAAACGGTATCCTGAAACCTGCCCTGCCTATAAGGATCTTAGGTCTCTTACGCATACCTGATATGATGTAAGCTTTATTAGGCGGCGCTTTAACATAGCCCGCGGCCAGCAAAATGATGATCAGTACCGCTATTACTGCTGCAATAATGATTCCGATAGATATCCCTTCCATTTCTCTTCCTCCTGTGTGTATGATTGATGTGCAGCCCGCCAATATTTTGGCAGTTTTTAAATTAAATGCCTATATTTAGTACAATACCACACTTTTTTCCCTGTGTAAATGACAATGAAAGCAATTACTCATATATAAATCCACAATTTCCACACAGCTTATCCCGGCAAGCGGTTCTGACGGATAAATTTACTTTTATTTTGTACCGCTCGCAGCTTCCTTCCCCCTATCCAGTGTTTTGTCTCTTCGAAATATACATTAAAAGAAAAAAAGGGGCCTGACAAGTCAGGCCCTCAAATCTCCGGTGCACACCCTTTGCAGAGTCTACATACTCCGGAGGCAATTCTGCCCGAAGGCAGCTTTACTCAGAACTTTATTATAACTGCTCAGTAAATACAAATATCTGCTAAATAGTTACAATTTATGATACATTT
The DNA here is from genome assembly GCF_024622195.1 of Murimonas intestini. Lineage (NCBI taxonomy): Bacteria > Bacillati > Bacillota > Clostridia > Lachnospirales > Lachnospiraceae > Murimonas > Murimonas intestini. The sequence continues at coordinate 6,239 of NZ_JANKBI010000031.1, read as the reverse complement.
ACTCATGTCTCAGAGCATCGATAGGATTCAGGTTTGATGCCTTGATTGAAGGCAGCAGGCCGAATATGATGCCTATAAGCATTGAAAAGATAACGGATCCTATAATAGCCGGGACGCTGATGGCTACCGGCGTCTGGGACATTTTGGAGATAGCCTGGGCAAGCCCGATTCCTGCAATGACTCCTATAATGCCTCCAAGGCTTGTAAGCACAGCCGCCTCTGTAAGAAACTGGCCGAGAATCCTCTTCTTTTTTGCCCCTATGGCCTTTTTAAGACCGATCTCACTTGTCCTCTCTGTGACCGAAACAAGCATGATATTCATAACGCCGATGCCGCCTACAAGCAGTGAAATACTAGCGATCCATATCAGCTGGTTATTTGTGGCCGCGCTCAGATCCTGGAGCTCCTTAGCCTGTTCAAGCAGGTCAGCCGCCTTATATTTCACGTCATCCTGTGAAGTGACGTATGCGTTCAAAATATCAGCACATTTCTTACCTACGGCACTCATCTCATCTGTGCTGTTAGCCCTGACTATTACATTCTGAGGCTCATCATACTGGTAGGGCACACACCAGGTAGCATATGGCATATAAATAAACCCGCTGGCCTGGTTCCCCATATACGTCCAGTAATCCTCCATCGAATTGATAACAGGCTCAAAAGCCTCGCTTTTCTCTGTCACGCCCACAACGGTGAAAGGTTCACCCTTAATCTCTATAGTCTTGCCCAGAGGATCTTCCTCCTGAAACAGGCTGGTGGCCGCTGTCTGATCCAGAATCACGACCTTTCTGAATTCATCATAATCCTGCTGTATGAATTCACGCCCTGTCCGCATGATATACCCGCAGGTATTAAAATAATGCAGATCTATCCCCATAACATTAGCGCCATCCATACTGGTATTCTTATAATAAACACTGTCGGCATAACTTCTTTTGGAATAGAGCGAAACATCGGCTACACCATCTACCTTTTCCATCTCTTCCCTGACTTTTTCTGTAACTACAGGAACTCCTTTTGGGATACCGCTGTAATCATCCAGATAATATTCCATGTCTCCCTGATACAGCTTGATATCCACCGTATTATTTCCTGAACCGATCAGGTTCTTCTTTATCTGCTCATTTGTCCCCTGAATAGTAGAAACAATGGAGATGATGGATGCTATACCAATGATGATTCCAAGCATTGTCAGGAAAGAACGCATTTTATGCGACCATATTCCCTGAATTGACAACCTGATATTTTCTAACACCTCTCCACCTCCTACATCGGAACAACGGTATTATCATCTTCATCCGATGTCTTTACCTTTGCCCCTTCCTTTACATTTTTCCCGTAAGGGAAAGCAATGCTGTCATCCATAGAAAGACCTTCCTTCACTTCGATAGCTGTGGAATAAACTGTCTTTCCTGTCTTGATATACTGCTTTTTCAGTCTGTTATTTTCGTCCTTTTTATAGACATAGCTCTGACCGTTCTCTGAGCGGATATAAGCCTTTTCAATATATAGTGAGGATGCCGCAGACGCGTCTACACTCTCCTGAATCTGAAGCTCCACATACTGATAATTGCTCAACCCCTCAGTACTGTCCCCTTCTATATAGGCTGTGAACGGATAATATGATGCATTGTTATTCCCTCTGTAATAATTTCCTGAGGTGTCAGGGTATGGGGAAATTTCTGTGATTGTGGCAGAAAATGAAGCCCCCGTATCATATGCAAACCCTGTCATGATGGAACCTACCTTCACTTTTTCCAATTCAAGCTCACTGAGTGAACCTGTGACATACAGCCCCTCTGCACTGACAACCGTCATAAATGGTTCGTTGTTGACCTCACCTACATTGGGATCCCCAACAGTTTTTACAATACCATTGATAGAACTCTTCACTACTCCATTATCAAGTTTTCTCTGCTGTGACTGTATCTTCAAATCTGATTCTTTTTTATCCAGTTTCAGTTTCTTTATCTCGCTCTCTTTATCAGCTATAGCCTGCTTAAGCTGGTCAGCCGTATAACCGTTGCCTCCGAAACCGCCTCCGAAATCAAAACCGCCTCCAAAGTCAAAATCAGGTTCCTCTATATTTGGTTCCTGAACCTCATTGCCCCCTGTCTGCTCCAGCTTTGAACTGCTTATTGTCCACTCACTTGAAGGTGCGAATCCCGTATCTCTCGGCTGTGTTCCGTCTATGGCAAACGCACTCATAAATTCTCCATTTGCCTGGTCATCTTTCCTCATTTCCAGAACAACATACCTGCCTGTATTGTCCGTCAGCCTTGTCTGGCCATCCTTATCATACCCATATACCTTATTCAGGAATGAAGCGTCGATCTTTGCACCCTCCTGGCAGAAATATACATCCGGGGATTTTTTCGTTCCTTCCCCCTTCTTATATGGCTCTGACTTTTCATCCAGCTTATCATATGCCTTTGGCGTGCACAGCAGATCAAAGGTCTTTGTATTCTCGTCATAAACAGACTGGATGTCATATGCATCACCTGCATCAGTAGTCAGACTGTATGTGCCTCCTATAGGCATAGCCAGGTATTTATAAGTCCAGTTATTTTCCTTTGTGAGTTCAACTGTCTCTTTACTTACATTGAGAACTGTATCATTCAGAGTTACCTTCACCTTTTCAGGTCTGAGGCTCTCATCAATCTGCTGGTTCACAACGACTGTAATATCAATGATCATCGGTACTTCTGTTTCCTGGGGTGTAACCTCTGTTGCATCAGTATTTGGCTCCGTAGTCTGCTCAGAATCCCCGGTGTTAGGCTCTGTGCTCTGATCTGTCTCACCGCCTGTCTGAGATGCGTCTGTCTGTGATGCATCCGTCTGCGGTGCGTTGGTCTGTGATGTGTCTGTCTGTGGTGCGTTTGTCTGTGATGCATCTGTCTGTGGTGCCTCTGTCACTGGCGGCTCCGTCTGTGATGGTTCCGTCACTGGCGGTTCTGTCTGTGGCGCCTCTGTCACTGGAGGTTCCGTCTGTGGTGGTTCCGTCACTGGCGGTGCCGCCTCACTGGTCCCCTCCGCTGATGCCGGAGCCGGTTCAGTCCCCGGGTCTGTGCCTTCAGTGCCCCCCTCTTCTGAGGCAGCCACCATCACCTGTCCGTTTTTCATAATATCTGCCTCCGCAGATGCACTGATGGGTGTTTCATTTTTTAATTTTTCAAGGTCCTTCTCAGCTGCTGTTATCTGCAGATCTATTGCATTGCCGTTCAGCTGTTCCATTTCCAGGTCTAGCTCTGCAAGAGTCATATCATAGGCCAGAAGAGGATCTCCTATCTTTACCTCATCGCCCTCTTTTACATAAATCTCTTTCACCAGCTGATTTGTCGTCATATGTACCTGCTGAGTCACTGTTGATGAAACCATTCCTGATGTAGATGTCGTCTGTCCCCACCAGCCCATGTTCAGATCAGATACTTTTACTACATCCACAGGCGTACTGTTTGAACTGACTACTTTATAAATGCCATATCCTCCGCCGCCTACGGCAGCGACTGAAACAGCGCAGATAAGGGCTATCCACTTTTTCTTCACAACGCCACCTCCTCATCTCTATGCTCAGAAAGCTCACCATCAAAAATATCCACGATACGCTTTGCATGCTCTGCTATATTTCTGTCGTGGGTTATCATAATAATAGTGACACCTTCCTCATTCAGCTTCTCAAAAAGCTCCATTACCTGTGCACTGGATTTGGAATCAAGAGCGCCTGTAGGCTCATCTGCCAGCAGTATCTTTGGATTATTTACCATAGCTCTAGCAATAGCAACCCTCTGCTTCTGTCCGCCTGAAAGCTGGTTAGGCTTAAAATGGTACCTGTCGCTCAAACCCACTCTGTCTAAAGCTGCTTCTGCCATTTTTATTCTTTCTCTTTTAGACACACCTGCATAAATCAAAGGCAAAGCCACGTTTTCCACTGCCGACTGCCTTGGCAGCAGCTGGAATGTCTGAAAAACAAAACCAAGACTGCGCAGGCGTATTTCAGCAAGTTCATTATCTCTTTTATTCAAAAGGCTTACACCATCCAGAAGGAACGATCCTTTTGTCGGCTTATCCAGGCATCCTATAATATTCATGAGCGTTGATTTACCTGAACCAGAAGGCCCCATTATGGCTACATATTCTCCTTTTTCCACATGCAGCGTGATATCTTTTAATACAGGGACTATCATTTTCCCCTGTATATAATCCTTATAGATATTATCCAATTCGAGAATCACTGTGAGTCCTCCATTCTTATTGTGCTGCTTCCGTTGGCGCCAAACCGTCTCCCAGGTCAGACACATCTTCTGGCCCTGCTGGTCCTTCTTCTCCGCCTTCGCCTGCCTCAGGTCCAGGGGCATCCTGACCTCCATCCGCCTCCGGAACTTCTTCCTGTGGTCCCACCATATCGTTGCTTCCTGCTTCTCCGTCAGGCCCGGCCGAAATGCCGTCTCCGCTGTCCATAACACCATCTTCATTTCCCGGCACCATAATATCATTGCCAGGCATCATATCATCACTGCCTTCCGGAAAATCAACACTGCCTCCAGGCCCGGCATCCATTGAGCCGCCGTCAACAGGGCCATCGCCGCCCATCATATCAACGCTTCCGCCGTTCATGTTCATCCCCATCTGTTCAACATTCCGCACTACAGACATGCCTTCCTTGAGATTCTCACTCGGGAATGTGATATAATCATCCGGCTCCAGGCCTTCTGTTATCTGGTATTTCTGAGTGACATCATCTAACTCTCCTAAAGTAATGCTGCGTTTTTCCAGCTTGTCCTTATCATTTGCCGCCCATACGTAAGCTTTTCCGTCCTCCTGGACGATGTAATAACTGTCAAGCCAGATTCCTTCCTTTTCTTCGCCGTCTTCCTGCCCGTTGTCTATCTCAATATATACATGCTGTCCAAGCATAAGGTCATCCGCATTATCAAGTGTTATATAGAAAGGATAATTTGTGGAATTTACACTTGAAGTAGTGCTTCCGCCGCCCATTCCATATGAAACGTAGCCTCCTGATGAGTTATTATCTGTCTCCGGGTTCTCACGGTCAATCGTAGTTATCGTCCCTCTCCAGATTCTTTCATCATCTACTCTGGAACGAACGATCACAGGAAGGCCCTCCATGACAGAGGCCATATTCTGTTCATTAATTTTTCCCTTAACACGGTAATCCCCTGTTGCAAGTATTGTCATGAAAGCATTGTTATCCCCGCTATTTCCCATAGGTGAAGATGTAGTGCTGTTATCCTCATTGATTTTTTTAACTACTCCATCCAGTTCACATGTAACGATGGAATTAGCAATGGTATTTTTCAGCTGCTCTATCTCTACATTTTTCTTCTTAATATCATATTCATCACGTTTAATTGTATTCTGTGCAGTCTGTATACGTGTTGTATAATCCAGCTGATCCTCCTGTGAAGCGTTTGCTTTTTCCTTCTGGAGTAACTCTATCTGAGCATTGGTTGTATCTATCTCATTCTGAAGGCGTTCCAGATCTATCTGTGCCTGGTTCAGGCTCTCTTCCTGATCTGCGGTATCATATTCAAACAGATTCGTTCCAAGTGCTACTTCTTCTCCCTCCTGTACAAATATATTCTTAACCTTCCTGTCCTGTGCAAGCTCTACATTCCAGGTCTTCTGAGGCTCTACAACACCTGAGAACCTGTCCTGCATCCCATTTCCTGAACCAAGACCCGTTATATTTGCCACTGAATCTACATATGCCGTCTCGTCACCAGCTGACTGAGCTGCAGAAGGCTCCCTGAAAACCAGAAACCATACCGCCGCCGCTGCCGCTGCAATTATGACGACTGTTATAAGCACTCCTATGATAATATGTTTCCTTTTCTTTGTTTCCATCTCTTTTCCTCCTGAATGATATGCTTCATTACGCCATTTTGGATTTTATTATACCATGTATGATTTTGCTGTGCCTTAAAAATCTCTTAATCTTTTTTAGCCACTTTGTAAATGTTTTGTGTTCAAAACACTTAGAAAAATCCACCCCCAGTTCTTCTGCTGCTTTTTCTGTGGCTTTGACTAAATTGCTGTTTAGATGATTAGAGGCGGGGAGGACGCTTTGCATTGTAGGCAGTGAATCAGTGGGAGGGGCAGGCGGGTGGGTGAGGCCACTACTTTATTGGATTCCCGAAATACATTGGAATCAATTATTTGGTATGTTCAAAATATATAGACTATTCTATTTTTCCTTCAACATAGAGTGGGTATTAAAT
>NZ_JANKBI010000030.1:0-32618 GCF_024622195.1 Murimonas intestini | reverse complement strand
TTCCATCTGTTCTTGAATTTTCTCTTGAATTTTCAAGGTTGTCTCACTATTCAATTATCAAGGTTCTTTGTGTTTCTTGCTGTTGACCAGCTTTTAAATATTACCACAGTTGTCATTTCTTGTCAACAACTTTTTTCAGGTTTTTTAAAAGTTTTGGTCGAGCGGAGAAGGAGGGATTTGAACCCTCGCGCCGCTATTAACGACCTACTCCCTTTCCAGGGGAGCCCCTTCAGCCAGCTTGGGTACTTCTCCAAATTGCCTTAATCGCAACATAACTATTCATCGTTTTTGATGAGCGGAGAGGGTGGGATTCGAACCCACGCGCCCTTTCGGACAAACGGTTTTCAAGACCGCCTCGTTATGACCGCTTCGATACCTCTCCATTTGGTTGTATAAATTGCTTTTGAGCCTTGTTTCTTTCGAATCACACTCACTTCAGCGCAAGAAACATTCTACCATCATTCCCAAGTTCTGTCAACAATAAATTCAAACATTTTTCAAAAAATTTTCTACATCTCATTTTTGCCGCAAAACCACCTGGATTTAGACACTTCCCGGGACCTGTTTTACCAGCTCCCGGGCTGTCAAATAAAGTATTAACTGATTTACTCAAATTATACATTTAAATTAAGTAACTATTCAGTTCCTTCACAGTTACATGCAAAAATCCATTTAAAATCGCCTTCGGCGATGAGATTTTTGCACCCTTGAATCATTTTCTTACGGTCTGTGCAGTAAATGCACAGACCTGATGAATAGTTACTAAATTTAGAACATTCTGATATTATGCCATTTTCCCTTCTTAAAACGCATCCAGCACATCACACTCCGAAACAGCATGTCTGTAATATAACCTGTCCATATGCCGGTCAGCCCCCACCCAAGAACTACACCACAAATATATGACAGGCCAATATTTAGAGCCATCCCCACAATTACCATTTTAAAAGGATAAACGACATCTCCTACTGCTTTCAGTGCCGCCACCGCCGGACCCGCTATTGCCCTTAACAGTTCAAGTATTATATTTACGATCAGGACCTTATATGCCTCTTCCAGCATCACTGCATCTTTTGTATATATCCTCAGGACAGGACCGCTGACTGCCATCAGCACTGCGCTGACCACAGCCGTCAGAGCGATCCCCAGCCGGATCACCTTTCTGCATATCCTCTCTACGTCCCGGATTCTGCCTTCTCCCAGATACATACCCACCAGCGGGGCGCAGGCAGTAGAGAGCGCACTTGTAAACACTGCCATATATGCAGTAAGGTTTGCGGCATATGCCCTTGCAGTCATCGCCTGGGTCCCCAGCATTCCCACAAATCCCATTACAACCGTCTGTCCGATCAGATAGACAATCCCCTCCAGACCGCCCAGAATACCAAAATGCAGAATTCTGCCTGACTGCCTTCTGAGGATTTCCCTCACCTTTTTAAAGTTAAGTTTTAAACTGAAGAATCCATCCTTTTTCATGGCTGCCAGAAGTACCAGCACTCCCAGGCCCTGTGCCAGGATGCCATTTAGTGCATAGAAGGAAATACTCTGCCTGTGCACGGGAATAAAGCTCAGGACACATCCGTTCAAAATGACACAGCTCAGGTTAACGAGCGCATCATTTACCATCACCAGTTTCATTCTGCCCATACTTCTGTACACTGCTGTAAGCGAACTTAACATCCCCTGAAAAACGGACAGTCCTAAAACAATAGCAAGATACTCTTTCGTCATTGACGTCAGCTCTGCCGGAATATGAAGCATCCTGAGAATGAGCGGCAAAGCCAGCAGGCATCCCAGCCCCAGCACAAATCCCATCAGCATGGTATCTATGAGTATTGTAAGTGCCATCTGTATGCCATCTTCTTTTTTCTTTGCACCAATAACAGGGGCCAGTAAAATACTGCCCCCTATTGAAATAATACCATAAACATTTACAACCAGCTGAAAGACAAGCGAAGCACTGCCTGTAGCCGCCACCGCATCCGGCGAGAATGCGTTAATGATCAGCTGGTTAAAATTGCCGATAATCCCGATGAAAATCAATTCCGCAAGCACCGGCCAGGACATACGGAATAAATCTGACTGCCGCATTTTTTCTCTCATTGGCTTTATCCCCGGATTTGTTATGTCCTCTACTCTTCTGCCGACTGCATAAACTCAGACTCTTTAGAACGGTCTGCATCCCCGTAAGTGATAACAGGATTTAAAAGGCTGTCAAAAAGTTCTTTTCCGATAAACTCCCTGGCCTCCTCCACACGCTGCGCCTCCTGTGGTGTATCCATATCGCGCATCACATAATAGATAGGCTTTGGCTCACCGGGAGTATCATCATCATTCAGCCGTCTGATCCCCAGATTCAGCCCAAACTCATATCTGTTGTCTACATAAGCATGATGCGTGATCATATCAATTGTCGGAAGCATCTTCACCTTCTGATATGCCAGACAATATGATGCCGCCCCCTGCTTCAGAGTATAGGGATCTTCATTTCTGGAATTAAAACCCTGCTCTGACAAAATGATCCTTCTCTCCCTGCCTTTGCAGAGGAACTGCTCCTGAGACAGATAAGCCGGAAGCATCTCAATATTTTTGAAAGTAATACGCTCTGTCCCATAATCAAAGACGGCACTTCTGTCATTATAAAAATCAGGGTACATCAGATTCTCCGGATAAGGATGATAAGCTACGCCCCAGTCAAAATCACCATTTTCTTTCGAATACTTGTTTAAATAGTCAATCACATCCCTGCCCCGGTAATAACGCAGAGGCTCTGTGACTCTGTATGTCCTGGTCCACATATGGTCCAGAGATACATAGACACGGAAATTGGAATAATATTTTCTCGCACTCAGCCAGGCCAGACGCAGAGCAGCCTCATATTCACGCACATACTGCTCCACAGGCATTTCACCCGCATTCCCCCATATATACTGGCTGTCTACTTCATTTGAGATGATGAATCCGCACATTCTTCCGTACCTGCCGTCTTCTCTGGAATAGCGGCTGGCAAGGAATTCAATAAAAGCTCTGTAATAATCCTGGCCTTCTTTTTGCTCCATATTAAATGCACTGATAAAAGTCTCGCTGCAATCCCAGTCAAAACCAGGATGGATCACCTTGTCAAGCAGCTCCTTCTCCCCCTCGCTCTCAAAGAGCCTGGGAGAGTTCAGAAGTATGGCTGTGACAAGCAGGCCGTTGCTGTGTGACTCCTCCATAAACTCATCAATCTTGTCTACCTTGTCTTTCAGAAAATGATAAGTTTTGCCCTGGCACTCGAATTTGATCGTCTCACGGTCTGGATTGACCGCCATTATTGCCGGGAGATTTATATTGATCAAAGTCTGCTTAATGCCCAGGATCTTCTGGTCTTCTCCTGATACCCCCAGAGTTTTTTTCGTTTCAGGCTGAGGATAAGGATACTCCCAGCAGGAAGCGCCCTCGAAATCCGTCACGTGCCGCACCCCATCGGCCTTTTCCCCATTCACCCGGATTTCAAATTCCTGTGCGAGCATATCCCTGCCGTCCGCATATCTCTCTGCTGCTGCCCTGCCATCCTTTACGGGCACTTCCTGATCCTTCACGTTCTCCTGCGCCGTCCCCAGGAAGGGCACGCATTCTCTGATGCGCACCATATCCCCATCCTTTGCTTCTGGTATCACAAATACCAGTTTTTCCTTTTGGGCTATTACCTTCTCCAGCCTCATCTTCCCCATCCTCCAGAATATTAACGTTTTGCTGTGATCTTGTATTTACCGGCTGTAAGCAGTATTTTTCCTTCTTCCGCCTGCAGGCTGGCCGTACCCTGATCTACCTTCACTTCTTTTAACCCCTGCTCAATGATAAACTCTGCCTCAGCGTCAAACGGAACCTCTACCTGATATGTAATCTGGTCCCCCTCCTGCTTCCATCCGCACCTGTAAGTTCCTGATGCAGATTCATACATTCCCTCTATCCACTCAAACCTTCTGTCCGCCTGCGGCCTTATAACTGCCTTCTTAAATCCGGGAGCATCCTCCACCGGATTGATGCCTGCCATAAAGCGGTACATCCACTCTACAATCGCACCATATGCGTAATGATTCATGCTGTTCATTCCAGTATCACTGACAAGTCCGTCAGGCATTACGGAATTCCATCTTTCCCAGACTGTCGTAGCTCCCATGTTGACCTCATAGAGCCAGCTTGGGAAATCTTCATTGAGAAGGAGCGTATATGCATACTCAGCCAGACCATTTACAGAAAGGGTCGGACACAGATAGCACGTTCCCACAAAGCCAGTATTCAAGTGCAGTTTATTGTCTTCCAGTTTTTTCTTCAGATCAGCAATCAGCCTGTCTTTATGTTCTTCCGGAACAAATCCCATATAAAGAGCCAATACCATAGCTGTCTGTGTATCTACGGCAATCCTTCCTGTCTCTGTAAAATATTCCTTCCTGATGGCTGCTTTTACTTCTTCCGCCAGCTGTCCATAGTAAGCTGCGTCCTCTTCCTTCCCCAATACCCTGGCCGCCTTTGCTGTCATGACAGAAGAATAGTAGTAATAAGCCGATGCCACGTAATAGCAGTCTGTTCCCCCGAAGCTGCTCTCACGGTCCAGGTTGTCAAGAGCCAGCCAGTCTGCGAAATGGAATCCGCAGTTCCACAGTCTTCTGCCCCCGCACCTTGTATCATCCTGCACTTTGATATAATCTGTCCATGCCTTCATATTCTCATACTGTTCCTTCAGAAGGCTCTTATCCCCATAAAATACATACAGTGTCCACGGGATAACCGTGGCCGCATCCCCCCAGGCACATGAACCATTCTGCATCTCATCCGGAACACCTGTGAGGGTACGGATCTGTCCAAGAACATCAGGTACAACATGGGGCACACTTCCCTCCTGCTCTCTCTGCTCTAAAAGCATGTCATAGAGGAACTTGCGGTAAAAAGCCGGCGTATACATATTGAAGCATGCAGTAGCCGCAAATGCCTGTGCATCTCCTGTCCAGCCCATGCGCTCATCCCTCTGTGGGCAGTCTGTAGGCACATCAAGGAAATTGCCCTTCTGCCCCCACAGTGCATTGTGGATCAGTTTATTTACTTTCTCATTTGATGTCTCAATCTTTCCTGTATAGCCCAGATCTGAATGGATGACATACCCTGCAAAATCCTCCGGATTTACTTCCTCCAATCCTGTGACCTTGATATACCGGAAACCATAGAAGGTGAAGTGAGGCCGCACATGGGCTTTTTTCCCATTTGATATATAGCGCAGCTCTTCTTTTGCTGTTCTTAAATTCTCGTTATAAAAATTATCATGCTGAAGGAGTTCTCCGCACTGCAGATAGATCTCCGCATTTTCAGGAATATCGCATTCAAACTCCATCCATCCTGTCATGACCTGTTCAAAATCCAGCACCTGCTCACCTGCCGGCGTGTGGATCAGCTTAGGCACGATCTTTTCCTGGATCGTCAGAGGAGGGCTTAAGCGTTCCATGAGTTTTCCTTTTGGCTGATCTGCCGGAAGCACCATAACGAAATCAGACATATCACAGTCCGTCCGCGCAAACCCCTCCACCTCTTTTCTGGCATCATAAACCTCACCATTATAGATGCTGCTCTCCAGAACAGGTGACGGATGGCACTGCCAGTTTTCATCAGTACCTATCACCATCTCTGTGCCGTCTTCAAGAGTAATCCTGATCTCAGCCAAAAACTGCATCCTGTCACCGTACAGCTCCTTCATATCAGGCATGAACCCGAAACGTCCTTTATACCATCCGTTTCCAAGCATAGCGCCCACTGCATTCTCGCCCTCTGTCAGAAGTCCGGTGATATCATATGTCTGATACTGCACCCACAGGTTATAATCATTGTAGAAAGGCGCCAGATACTCATTGCCCGCTTTCTTCCCGTTGAAATAAAGCTCATATACCCCAAGTCCTGATGCATAGGCGCGTGCAGACTTCACCCTGCCGGGAATATGAAATGTTCTCTGGAAAATAGGATGCACTTCTTTGTCAAACGGCGCCTGTATCCATTTTGCCTCCCATTCTTCAGACATCTTGCCTGTCTCAAACCAGGTGGCAGGGCTGGTGCATGTATCACCGTCATCGGCCCATACTGTAACTCTGAGATAATAGCGTGTACGGGGCATGCATTCAAATTCCAGCGGTGCACTAAGAGAGCTTATATCCTCCCTCCTCTTGCTGTCATAGACAAGCGTGCCAAATTCTTCATCCAGGCTTACTTCAATTCTCGCTGACTCCTGTTTCTTACCTGTGGATTCCTCTACGATCCAGGAAACCTCCGGTTTTTCCAGCCAAAAGCCCAATGGCTTTTCCAAATGGCTGACTCTTAAATGGCCTATCTTCATATTCGTCTCCTGTCCCTTTAATTCCCGATCAGCCTTTTACCGCGCCCGATGTCAGGCCTTCCATATACAGACGGGAAGTAAAGATAAATAATATAAATAGTGGAATAGTTGCAAATACAAATCCTGCTGTCAGAGATCCCAGGTCCGCATTTCCTGTAGCTCCTGCCGCTGACTGCAGCACACGGATAGCTACGGTAATGACCTGCTTTGAGTTACTCTCAACAGACATCAGCGGCCAAATGAAATCATTGTAATAATCTATCATCTTCATAACGACCACTGTGGCCAGGATTGATTTTGAAAGCGGTACAGCTATTCTGGTCATTGCTTTTAACTCAGTACATCCATCCATCTTAGCTGATTCAAAAAGTTCTTTTGGTATATTCTCCATAAATGTGCGGCACAGGTAGATTCCAAATACCTGTCCTCCGGACACCCAGGGAAAAATAAGCGCCCACCACGTATTATAGAGCTTCAGATCCTGTATCAGCGCATACTGGGGTGTCAGAGTGAGGACTCCCGGAACCATCATAAGCGCCAGTATCATCAAAAACAGGACATTTTTCCCTGGAAAACGCATCTGTGCAAACACATAACCGCCCAGGGCTGAAAGTACCGCCGTAATAATTGTAGCAATGGCAACTACCAAAAGTGAGTTGATCATATTTGGTATCAGCATTCCTATGGCCGTATTATAGTTGCTCCACTGGACCGGATGGGGCAGTGAGAAGAAATCCCCATATATCTGTGCATTCGATTTAAATGACAGCAAAAGCATGGTAAGTATAGGTACAAACGCCAGAACCAGGAAGATAACTGCAATTACAGTAACTATTATTTCAAATCGTCTTTGCTTTTTCTTACTCATTTTACTTCCCCCTCCCTACATGTCTTCTTTGCTCTTGCGCATGTTAATAGCAGTCAGTATCATTACAAATATAAACAGGACAACACCAAGCGCACAGGCATAACCATAGCGGCCGAACCTTGTGGCATTATAGTAAAGTTCCAGTCCCGGTACGTATGTACTCGTGCCAGGCCCTCCTCCCGTCAGCAGGAAGACTCCGTTGAAATCCTGTACCGTGCCTATAAATGTGAGGATAATGATCATCTTCATCTGCGGTCTGATCTGAGGAAGCAGTATCCTCCAGAATATTTTCCACCTGTTTGCTCCGTCAGCCCTGGCAGCCTCCAGCATGGATGCATCCACATCCAGGAATCCTCCGTAGAACACAAGGAAAGCAAGTGCATTGATGAAGGGGAAGCCCATGAATATGATCGCCCATAAGGCCGTCGCTTCATCTCCCAGCCATACTCTCTGAAGGCTTTCCAGCCCTAATTTGCCAAGGGTCTGGTTGATCAATCCGATAGTAGGGTCATATATCTGCTTCCACAACAAAGCTGAAACTACGCTTGGAACTACGATAGGGAGCACCAGCAGAAACCTGAAAGCATATTTCTTTTTGTCAGACTTCATTGAATACACAAGGTATGCGACCAGGATAGGTACAGTCATAACCTTAATAAAAGCTGTCACAAGGAAGATAAACAGATTTCCCACTCCTGTCAGGAAATATCCCTCTGTAAACATGAGCTTGAAATTCTCCAGTCCTACGAACTGAATCGTGGAGGCGGTATTATTCTTCTGTGACCAGTTCGTGAATGCCCTCACAAAAGCAGTGATAATAGGCGTATACTGGAATATAATAATAAGCGCAAATGTAGGGATGAGCAGGATATATGCCATCCTGTACTTATACATAGCCTTTGCAAACCTGCAGAGCAGCCTGTGTGTCCCCGGAATGAACATGCACAGGAAGAACAGCGCCAGAACCGGGAATACAAACTGAGCCACCTGTGTATATGGCTTTAATGTGGTAGCCAGATCCGTATACGCAAGGCTTCCGCTGTGGATAATATCCACCCAGTCCCCAAGGCCCGTCACATAGATGTCCTCACCGATTCCAAGCATGTCTGATACTGAATTAGGCAGCCTGGTGCTGTAGATCTGGCTGTCAGAGTCATCCATTACATACAGGAAACCATTTTTTGTACCGATAAACAGATAATTTCCTTCTGTGTCCAGCCCTGCCTTTGTCACGACCCCGCCATTTTCTATGGCAGCTTTCCCGCTTCTAAGTACATTGAGGTCTTCATCCAGATACAAGTAAGCGCCGTTGGTGCCCACTGCCACATACTGATTCCCCTCTGCTGTCTCCAGCAGGTCTACCATCTCATATTTTCCGGATACCTTGGCAAGCTCATTTCCCTCTTTATCTATCTTGATGACCTCACCGCGGTTGTTGATAAAGATCAGATTTTCTTCATCCTGCGTATAGACAAGGCGCTGCATGGTAACCGTATATTTCAGGTTCTTCAGCTGTTCTCCTGTCTCGTCATAAAGCAGGATATTACTTTTATTTTTTGCAAGTATCGCAGTGGATACAGCCACCTCTTTGCCGTCTTTTGTCACGGCAATGTCATATATACGCCGTTCCGTATCTATTTTATTTAATACAGTTCCGTCATCCATATTTACAATGTAGACGAAATTGTCCTCATTTCCAGCATAAAGTTTACCATCTTCCGGATGCAGGATGATCTTTCGGAAAGGTCCCTTGGCATCCATCTCCCATAATTTTTCGCCGTCTTTATATGCAATCAGTTTATTTGTGTAAGTTCCCAGATATAATGTGTCTCTGCTCTCGTCATAGGCAAGGCAGCGGTTCTGAACTCCTGTTGATACTTCACTTGTCTCTACAATATCAAGACTGCCCTGAAGCTTCATGTTAACCGTGATGCAGACAGCAGCAATAACAGCAGACAGGATTGCCAGAACCAGCCACAGTTTCTTATGTACTACTTTCTTCTCCATTTTTGATGCCCCCTTTTTTAAAAAATGAGACTGCCTCTGTAAGGGGCAGTCTCATGGTTATAGCCTGCTGATAATTCTACTGTCCTGTAGGTGCATTCTGCGGATTTTCAAGATCACTTTCGCTGATTCCTGATTTCTCCATTGATTCTGGGAAGTACTGCTCAAGGTTTGCTTTGTGTGCTGCCAGCCAGTCATCAATTGTTGTCTTTCCGCTTAAGTAATCATATGAATAGTCATAGAACTGGCGGTAAGATTCCTGGATATCTCCATTTGTGCTCGCCATACCACGAGCCAGCATTGTTCCGCTGCCCTTCTGGCAGTTGCCGATAAATTCAAGTCCTTCAAAGAGTACTGCCACATCTTCCGGAAGCTCTACATCATAAACAAGTGAAGGTCCATTGATTACAAGTCCGTCTTCAATACCTGCATTGATATATGTTCCCATTCCTTCTGAAGATGAGAAGAACATCAGGAAATCTACAACCTTTGCATCATGCTCTTTGTCTTTTTTAACTGCTCCCAGGAAGCCGTTTGCTACTTCAATCGTCCTTGCCGGTGCTTCGATTCCTTCACCTTCCATGGACGGCATATTAAATGTACCAATGTTGAATTTCTGAACGCCTTCGATCTTCTCATCTTTATTTGTGATTTCTTCACCAGATGCGATCTTTTCCATATCGTTCTTATAGTTTACAAGTCTCCATGCTCCGTCAAGAGTAATGGCTGCTTTTCCCTGGTAGAACAGAGGAATACCGTCTTTAGTTCCGAAGAAAGCGTCTCCGCCTGCATATTTCGGGAATACCTTAGCGAGATTTGTCCATACTGTCCTCATTCCTTCGGAAGCCGGATCATATTCGCCGTCTTTAAAAGCTTTATATGCGCGGACTGTGTTAGTGTTTACTTTCCAGGTGTCATCATTGAACGGATCAGCCGGGTCATATTCCCAGTCAGCATCTACGTCCGGATCATAGCAATAATCACCCTTCTGGGCACGGTATACATTGATCATGGATCTTGTTGTCTGGTCAGCATAGATCTGAGCCAGCCATCCCATATAAGTTGACCAGAAGCTGTCAAAATCTCCTGCAACTGAAAGCGGCTGATATCCTGCATCCATGAGTTTCTGGCAGACATCTACAAACTCATCCCATGTCTTCGGCGGCTGAACTCCTACTTCTTCAAAGATATCCTTGTTATAGAGCCACACTACCTGTACAGAGTCAAGGCTGAGCGCATCCCATGTGCCGTTTGCCTGATCTACTACCTGCTGTCTGAACTCGAACTGGTCTGTCCATATACCATCTGAATACGGGCTGTCCATATCAGCGTATTCCAGGAAATTAATGGATTTTCCTGTCTTTGTAGCTCCGGCCAGGTTGATGTTTACAATGTCTGTAGTCGTGTCCCCTCCTGATGTAAATACATTCTGCAGCCAGTCTCCATAACCTTCTGTTGGTTTCAGATCGACTACTACATTGACATCCGGATTTTTCTCCATATAAGCATCCGCTACTGCCTTCCAGGCTGTCTCTGCGCCCGGACCTGCCTGAACATTGACAGTGATCGTCGTCTTATCTCCTGAAGTTGTATCAGCAGCCTTAGCCGTTAATCCGGTTCCTGCCATCGTCCCAACTACCATAGCTCCTGCTAATGTAACACTTAATGCCCTGCTTAAATTCTTTCGCATAAAATACCCTCCCAGCTTTTTTATTCTTTTCATTTTACTTTGAATGTTTAGCATCCAATATATAATTACTGTTTAACCAGACCTCACACGCCAGTTTTCACCTCCCCGATACTTTCTTTGCAGATAAAATCTGCCTGTATTTCGTGTGATATCTTGAGTTGACCTGTAATTTTCTCAATCAGCAGCCTCATCAGATATTCCCCTGCCTCAAAAGCATGGGCATCCATGGTGGCCAGTCTCGGATTATATGTATCAAAAAGCTTTATATTATCGCAGCCGATAAGCGAGATATCATCGGGGATTTTCAGCCCGTGACGTCTGATTGCCTTTGCCGCGCCTACTGCCATCAGATCATTGACTGTGTATACAGCTGTAAAATCTTTCTTCCTGGCAAACAGTTCTTCCATTGCCTCTTCACCGCTCTTCTCATCTGTCTTCCCTTTTTCATTTGCATCTATCACCAGGTCAGGGTCCAGCCCGATTCCGTATGCACTGCACGCGTCCTTCAGAGCATAATACCTCTCGTGGCTCAGGTGCGACAGCGGGATACCGCTTAGAAAAGCGATCTTTTTATGGCCTTTGTTTACAAGGCACTCAACCATCTCAAATATTGCCTTCCGGTAGCTCATGGTCACATATTTCCCCATATAGACCTTCGGCAGCCCTGTCTTAAAATAATTATCAACACTTTTTGTACCGATGGCCAGTATAACTCCGTCTACTCCCCGGCTGGCCAGTTCAAGCACACTTTCCTCGTTGCTGACATCTATGGAAATGACAGAAACTATATATCCATTGTCTGAAGCCACTGACTGGGCTCCTTCCAGCATTTCACAATAATACGGGTTCATCAGATTATCAACAAGCATGGCTACATGCTTCGTCTGCTTTGTCACCAGGCTTCTGGCAACTTGATTGGGTCTGTAACCAAGGTTGTCAACTGCGTCTAACACTCTTTTTTTGACAACAGGTGTAATATTCTTAGTATTATTAATGACATATGATACTGTGGCCTCTGAAACGCCGGCCTGCTTCGCTACATCTTTTCGGGTTGCCATAACTTTATTACCTCCCTCTTCCTGGAATTCTGCTATGCAGAATTCCAGGAAGCCTATTATGGTTACACGTGTAACCATCGCGGAAATTAAAAAACCAATAGTTTTACGCGGTTACATACTCCTTTGATCTTTGTTGATAGTTACAAAGTTTCCAGTTACTAAACCTATATTTCAGCAAATGCTGTTATGTAATGACTTATTGGTTACTCGTGTAACTACAGTATAATGCTTTTGGTTACACGTGTCAATAGACTTTGGCATTTTTTATGTTTTATCTAAAAAAGCAGAGTGCTTTTTGGCTATTTTGCACAAAAGCACTCTGCTATCCTTAAATCCTCCGGTGTGGTTATCTTGATATTTTCGTAGGAACCTTCCACCAGCTTTACTTTTATATTCATTGCTTTCTCTACCATCATGGCATCATCTGTCACCTGTATATTTTCTCCGGACATGACCTCATCATATGCCCTTCTGATCACATCGTAGGCAAAGACCTGGGGCGTCTGCACCATAAACAGGGACTTCCGCTCAGGCGTGGCAGCAGCAAAGCCTTCCTGGTCCATTACCTTGATCGTATCTTTTACAGGCATTCCCACCACACAGGCCTGGTATTTTTCCACAGCTTCTCTGGCCCGGCACAGCATCTTATCATCCACAAACGGCCTTGCGCCATCATGGATATAGACAAAATCGCAGCCCGAAGCAGCCTTCAGCCCTGCATAGACCGAATCATACCTCTCCCGTCCTCCCGGCAGGATACGGCTGACCTTATCAAATCCATATTTTTCTGCTATCTCATGCCTGCAGTACTCTTCTTCTCCCTCTCCTGCCACAAGAATGATCTCATCTATGAACGGGCACTTCTGAAAGGTTTCCAGAGAATAGCAGATCACAGGACGGCCTGCCAGGAGCAGATACTGCTTGTGGATGCTGCTGTTCATCCTTTTCCCCTTGCCTGCCGCCAGCACTATTGCCGTACTTTTCATATTCTTTCCCCCAGCTTCAGATTTGGCACCGCATTCAGATCCAGGCCATGGCGGGTTCCCCGTATATACTCATAATAAGCGGCGGCACCTATCATAGCTGCATTATCCGTGCACAGTATGGGGGACGGATGGTAAAATTTTATTTTATTATTCCTGCAGGCTCTCTCCATAGCTGTGCGCAGCGTGGAATTAGACGCCACTCCTCCCGCGATGGCCAGCTTATCATAACCGTATTCCTTTACAGCTTTTATGGCATGCTCTACCAGAACATCCGTGACTGCCTTCTGAAAGGAAGCAGCCACATCAGCCCTGCACACTTCTTCACCTTTCATTCTGCATCCGTTCAGATAATTCAGGACTGCCGACTTAAGGCCGCTGAAGCTGAAATCATATGGCGAACCCTCTATACGTGCTTTAGGAAAATGGATCGCCTCAGGATCCCCCTCCCTGGAGAGCCTGTCTATTTTCGGCCCCCCGGGATAGCCCAGACCGATTGCTCTCGCTACTTTATCAAAGGCCTCCCCTGCCGCATCATCCCTTGTCCTTCCAATGATCTCATATTTTCCGTAATCATTTACGACTACAAGATGAGTATGGCCTCCTGATACAACAAGGCATACAAAGGGCGGCTCAAGGTCTTTGTTTTCTATATAATTCGCAGAAATATGACCTTCTATATGATGCACTCCCACAAGGGGCAGCTTCCTGGCATAGCTGATAGCTTTCGCCTCAGCCACACCTACGAGCAGAGCGCCCACAAGCCCAGGCCCATAAGTCACGCCGACGGCATCCAGATCATCCAGAGTGACATCAGCCTCCTTTAAGGCCTCCTCTATCACCTGGTTGATCTTCTCAATATGCTTCCTGGAAGCGATCTCAGGCACCACACCTCCATAGAGCTTGTGCAGCTCTATCTGGGAGGATATAATATTTGACAATACCTCACGCCCGTTCTTTACTACAGATGCTGCTGTCTCGTCACAGGAGCTTTCTATAGCCAGGATCAGCACATCCTTTTTTTCTTCTGTATTCTTTATCTCTTCCATCTCTATTCCTCTTCAAAATCTAATTCAACCGACTTGCCGTCTTTTCCGGGGTGGGAATTCGGAAAGATCTTTCTGACATCCTCCATAAATTCTTCCGGGCGTGTCAGGCTTGGGCTGTAATGTGTGAGCCACATCTCCTTAACTTCCGCTTCCTTTGCCAGCCTGGCGGCTTCCTTAAAGGTCATATGTTTGTATTCTACTGCTTTCTGCTCTTTTCCCGGCTCACCGTACATCCCCTCGCAGATAAAAAGGTCTGAACCTGCGGCATTTTCTGTTATTGATTTTGCCGGCCTGGTGTCAGTACAGTAAGTAAGCTTGATTCCCTTCCTGTCAGGCCCCAGCACCATGGAGGGTGTGTATGTCCTGCCCTCTTCAAGGATAGTCTCGCCCTTCTGGAGGCGGTTCCAGAATTTCATGGGAATTTCTTCCTCTCTGGCCCTCTCCACGTCAAAACGCCCTGCACGGTCTATCTCTATCGTATAACCGTAACAGAGCACATTATGGTTCACCCTGAATGCCCGGATCCTGTATCCGTTCATCTCGAACACCTGGCGGGGTTCCGTTATCTCTTTATAAATGATCTGAAAAGGCAGCTCCGGAGCGATCACCCTGAGAGCGCTCACTACCCTCTCAAGCCCCTTGGGCCCTATCAGAGTAAGAGGCTCATGCCTCTCTGCATTGCCCATTGTCAGCAGAAGGCCCGGAAGGCCGCTGATATGGTCCCCATGGTAATGGGTGAAGCAGACCGCATCGATTGGTTTAAAGCTCCATCCTTTTTCTTTTATAGCTATCTGGGTTCCTTCCCCGCAATCTATCAAAAGGCTGCTCCCGTTGTATCTCAGCATCAGAGCCGTCAGCCATCTGTAAGGCAGGGGCATCATGCCCCCGCTCCCTAATAAACACACATCTAACATTTATTATTCCCTCTTAATCATTTTAAATCATTTCCCGTTGTTTTTTTACCGCGGGCGGAAATACAAACTCCTTCACCAGTTTGTCATAGCATTCCTCACACAAATCAAAGGAATGTACCTCCCCATCCTTCCCTGAAAAATATCCCCAGCTTTTTTCTACGCTCAGCACATCCTCCATAGGAATCTGTTTGTCCATACTGATGCTTTTTCCGCACATGTTACAATAAATCTTCTTGCTTTTTCGCATATGCTTTCTCCCCTCTGTCCGATGCTTCGTTTCTTGTCCTCAAGACAATTATACCGAAAACGAATGCCGAAAGATACTGGGAATTGCTGCACATACAGGCAGACAATAACACCTCTAATTCCACATTACCACTGCATCTTCCACCGGTTTTTCGTAAAATCTTTTTCTGATTCCTGCCGCAGAGAAACCAAGCTTTTCATAAAGCCCAAGAGCAGCTGCATTACTGGAACGCACTTCCAGGGTAAAGCGCGTGATTCCCTGCTCTCTCCCCAGCTCCATGAGCCTGTTCAGCATCAGAGTCCCCGTGTGCCTGCCCCTGCATTCTTTGCGCACTGCCACATTTGTAATCTCGGCCTCATCAAATGACTGCCACAGGCCGCAGTAGCCTTCTATCTTCTTTCCCTCTGATGCCACAAGATACAGGGTATATGGATTAGCTATGGCATCCCCGAACCCCTTGACGCTCCACGGCATTGTAAAGATACCGGCTTCTATTTCTGCCACTTCCTGCAGATCTTCTTCTGTCATCCTGCGGATTTCAAGCATATTATCTGCCTTCCTTCCGGTCTGAGGATTCCTTTTCCTGTCTGATCTTTTCTGCGCGTTCTCTCTCTGCCTGGGACATTCTCAGATAATCCGGCTGGTGTTCCGCCGCTGTCTGCACCCTGCCTTCTCTGACATATTCCCCGGCCAGGGCTCCAAGCGCCCCCGCTCTCTGTTTGTTCATATGTGCAGGCGCAAACGAATAGGGCACCTTAATCCCGCTCTCTATTATCTCTCTGTATACAGGAACACCGTCCCCCAGAAATACTGTCTCACGGCCCAGCTCATTGATCTTTCCGATAATATCCGTGACTGCCGCCGCCATCTGTCTCTCAATTACATGAAAGCTCATCTTCCCGTCTGCTGTACAAAATTCGTAGAGCCCTGTATATACCTGGCTCCTTCTGGCATCCATCATGGGGCAGATGACTTTTTCCATCCCCCAGAGATTATAGGCAAGGGCATCAACTGTAGGCACAGCCACAAGCGGCTTTCCCAGAGCCAGTCCCAGGCCTTTTGCTGTGGCAGACCCGATACGCAGCCCGGTAAATGATCCGGGACCGCCTGCAACTGCTATCGCATCAATTGTATTAAGATCCATCTCTGTCATCTTTGCTATCTCATCCAGCATAGGCAGCAGAGTCTGGGAATGGGTCTTTTTGTAATTGACAGTATACTCTGCTAGCATATTGTCATCCTCCAGAACAGCCACAGAGGCAACAAGCCCCGAACTGTCTATGGCTAAGATCTTCATCTACTTCATCCTCTCCTGAAACAAGCTAAAAGAGCCCGTAAGAGCTCTTTGTCTATTTTTCTGTCATTGTAATTTTCCTGTAGTCAAAACCTTTGTCCAGGTCCTTTTCAATCACCACCTGGGTATAGTGACCGGGAAGGATCTCCTCTATCAGATCAGCCCATTCGATCAGGCAGACTCCCTCACCGTAAAAATAATCCTCATAGCCGATCTCTTCCATCTCCTCCACATCGCCGATGCGGTAGACGTCAAAGTGATAAAAGGGCAGACGGCCCTCCTCATATACCTGTACTATGGTAAATGTCGGACTGCTTACCGGCTCTGTGATGCCAAGCCCTGCTGCCATCCCCTGAGTGAATACGGTCTTGCCGACTCCCAGGTCTCCCAGCAGCGTGTATACCTGGCCCGGATGTGCATTTTCCCCAAGGGCTCTTCCAAGGGCAAATGTTTCTTTTTCATTCCAGGTCTCTGTCACTTTCATTTCATCTTCACCTTCCGGTCCGGCATATGCTTCTTTATCAATGCGGCCACATCCTTATACCTGCTGCCCATAGCTTCCTTCGGCAGCACAAAAGAATATCTTTTTCCCGTATAGATCAGCAGGCTCATCTTAGTCTCAGTAACCTTTACGAGATCTTCCCACTTCATCTGCGCCTGCTGGTCACCCTGTTCTGTTGTGATCCCCTCATCGTTGATGGTGTAGTGAAGGGGTTTCTGGAATACAGGATTTGACTTCACCTGCTTAGCGGAGCGCAGATAGAGGTTGATTGGAAGATACAGGAGAAACCAGATTCCAAAAAGCAGGTAGAGGACACTCATAAAAGTCTCCGCATGACCCAGCGTGATCCCAAAAATAACGAATGCGGCGATTCCGAACAAAATCCCCATAACCCCGGTCATACTCCTGTAAGTATGGTTCATCAGGAAATTATACATGATCTTCTGCGTCATCTTCACATCAAATTTTACTTCCATTTCGTCTCCTTTCAGGCAAACCAAAAACGGTGCGTTATAACATGAAGAATTATAACACACCGTTTTCTCCCTTACAACTCTTACCGGGAGAAACTTTTTAATTTTTAATGATTTTTAAGAAATGCAAAGGGGTCCTGCTTATCCTCCAGAAAATGCATCAGCATATAGGCACACATGATTGCAACTCTCTCCTCCCTCAGAATACGCCTCACTTCCTCCCTGTCAGCCAAAACCACCTCCAGGTCTTCCGTATCCTCAAGCCCGTCGCTGTTCACCTCGCCAAAGGCATATCCGTAGACTGTTGCACAGCACTCGTCAGTCATGCCGATCGTTGTATAGTATGGTTTCTGATACATGTCTTCAAGCTTAAGCGCCTCCAGCCTGAGGCCTGTTTCTTCCATCATTTCCCGTGACGCCGCCTCCTGGTATGTCTCACCCTCATCCACCAGGCCGGCCGGAAATTCGTAGATATAGCCGTCAATAGCATACCTGTACTGTCTGACCAGGACCACTTTATCCCTCTTCTCCCCATACAGGCTGTAGATGATGACTCCGTCCGGATGATTGTCCCCCGTCTTTATCTTCATCTTCTCTATGCTCTTTGCCCTTGAGGCTACATAATAATTCACCTCGCCGCCCAGTCTGTTCTCAGCCTTTAAGTAATACATATTCAGATGCTTGTTATCTGTAAGCTTTTCAATCTGCCTGACTCTTGACATGGTATCCTCCTGCCGCGCTCTTATCTCGCTCTTTTTAATATAGGACTGATATACTTGTATAGCAGGAGGGTTACAATGGATACTATGATGCCCTTGAGCAGATTGAACGGAACCACGATCAGCATTATGAAACCGCTCATTCCCGACACTGCGCTGTTAACATCGCTTCCCATCCCTATGATCGCATCTATTCCACCAAAGGCCGCGGCATAGAGCGGAAGCAGTACAAACGCATTCATGAAACCTCCCACTATGGTCATGGCAGCAGTCCCGGCTGCCATTCCAATCATGGCATTTTTTTTAGTCTTATGATATTTATAAATAAAGCCTGCCGGCAGCACAAGAGCACATCCCACAATGAAATTTGCCAGTTCACCGACACCTGCAGTTATTGTACCATTGATCAGGAAATTCAGCAATATCTTCAAAAATTCAATAGCCGCCCCGGCCAGAGGCCCCATGGAAAAACATCCTATCAGGATAGGCACTTCACTTAAGTCGATCTGATAGAAAGCCGGCGCAAACGGCAGGGGGATCTCAAAAAGCATGAGGACTGTGGCGATAGCCCCCAGCATGGCGATCTCCACCATCATCTTTACCTTGCTCTGCTGCCCTGCTCTTGTCATGGCGGCTGCGCCGCCGTTTACATTTGTGTTTGAACTCATAGTTCATCTCTCCTTTTCGATAAATTATTTATGAAAAGAAAATTCTTGCAGACAACAAACTTACATGCAGCTGAAAGCTGCCGTTTCTGGAAACTTTAAAACAAAAAACCCCGGATATATTAAATATACCCGGGGCAAAAGTACGATTTGAAACGGCTGCGGCTGTTCAGCACCTGAACTGTTGCAAAAGACTTTCTTCTTTCATCCAGACTATACTGTCGGTTATGGAATCGCACCATATCAGCCGCCAAAGGCGGGTCGCGGACTATACCGCCGGTGGAGAATTTCACTCCGCCCCGAAGAATTTTCTTAACCTATCAAATATTATATGCCATTATAAAGCGTTATGCAAGAGATTTTTACTTTCTTCTGCATTTCTCTTCCGGCGTAACTACAGCGTTGGGACAGCTTATCTCTTCTCTTTTGACGGATGGGACAGCCCACCGCACAGCATTGCGGATGATCCTTCTCACATAGTCATTAAAGTAAGACTTGTTTGTCTCATGTCCCGGCTGGAAATAGAAGATCTTCCCGTATCCCCTTGTCCAGGTACATCCTGAGCGGAATACTTCTCCTCCTCTGTACCAGCTGATAAATACCTGGTCATCCGGTTTGGGGATATCAAAATATTCGCCGTACATTTCTTCCTCCTCCAGCTCAAAGTACTGAGGTATGCCTTCAGCAATCGGATGTGCGGGACATGTATTCCAGACCCTGCAGAAATCCCCCTCTCTCCATTGAAGGGACCCGCTTGTCCCCAGAAGCTTCTGCAGGGGCTTGCTGGGATGAGCTGAATGAAGGGCGATAAATCCCATTCCTTTCAGGACATACTCCCTGACACGCTCTGCGATCTCATCAGGCACCTTATCATGGGCCACATGCGCCCACCAGACAAGGACATCCGTATCATCCAGCACTTCTTTTGTCAGGCCGCACTCTTCCATCTCAAGGGTAGCTATATGACAGACCTCTATTCCAGACTCTTCCTCCAGCAGTCCCTTTAAAGTATGGTGGATGGCGCCGCCGTGCACAGCGCGGATTTCTTTAGCCCTCTGTTCCAGCTCCCTGCGCACCTCTTCAGGCATTCCCTCCCTGACAGCCGCACCGCTGTCACTGTCCATCTGTTCCTGGACATACTCATTCCATACTGTAACCTTTATCATAGTGATCCTCCATTCTGTATAATCCATATTCTGCTACAGGCAAACCCTGCCGCGATTGATCTAAAACTTCTGTCAAACTCCGCTAAATTGCGCGGGCTTTCCATTTCCCTCTCTTGTAAAATACAAAGGTGATAATAGCTCCGATCACCCAGGAGATCAGCAGTGAGATAAAGATACATTCCTGCCTGCCGTTTGGCAGCTCCGGTGTCCTTGTCATATATGCGATTCCGTAAGCGATGGGTACACGTATAGCGATAGTTGTCACGATTGATATCCACATGGGGGTCATGGTGTCGCCCGCCCCCCTCATGATTCCTGACAAGCTCTGTGTCACTGCCATGGCGATATATCCCACTGCCAGTATTGTCATCAGGCTCATGCTCAGCTTCACAAGCTCCGGCGTATTGGTAAAGATACTCATCAGATAGCGCCCGAAGATCAGGATCAGGGCAGTGATGGCCGCCGAAGTCCCTGCCGCCATGGCAGTACCCTGTCTGGCCCCCTGCTCTACTCTGTCATAATACCTGGCTCCCACATTCTGGCCTGCATATGTGGTAAGTGCAGTTCCAAATGAAAAATTAGGCAGCATGGCAAACCCGTCCACACGCATGACGATAACATTCGCAGCAATGAACATCTCCCCAAAGCTGTTTGTAAGAGACTGGACCACGATCATAGCCATGGACAGGATAGCCTGAGTCACACCCGACGGCAGCCCCAGGCGGATAATGTTTACCGTGTATTCCTTGTGCATCTTTAAATAACGCAGCTTCATATCAAATATTTCTTTCATCCTCATGAGCTTGAACAGGCACAGCACTGCTGATACAGCCTGGGCGATCACCGTTGCAAGAGCCACCCCGTTCACACCCATGTTAAACACAGCCACAAACAGCAGGTCCAGAACAATATTCAGCGCCGTTGATACAAGCAGATATACAAGGGCTGATATGGAATCTCCCAGTCCTCTTAAAATACCGCTCAGGATATTATAAAATGCCAGCCCGGCTGACCCTATAAATAAAATGAGCAGATAGGAATTGCACCAGTCAATAATACTTTCCGGTGTATTCAGCAAATGCAGCAGAGGCCTGGTGATCATTGAGGCGATGACCATAATAAATACAGATGCTATAGCGGTCAGCAGAAGACAGTTTCCAATTGTCGTCGAGAGCTCCTCCCGCTTCTTGCCTCCAAAATACTGTGACACCATAATACTGGCCCCCACACTGATACCGATAAACAGTACGATCAGCAGGTTAAGTATGGGTCCTGCACTTCCCACAGCAGCCAGGGCATTGTCGCCCACATATCTTCCCACCACAATGCTGTCTACTGTGTTGTACAGCTGCTGGGCAATGTTGCCTATAAGCATGGGTACGGTAAACAATGCGATCTTATGCCATGGTTTTCCATATGTCATGTCAACCGGTTCAAAAAATTTCTTAAGTACTTCCATTTCATTTAATCCCTCCTGCAGCAGTTATTGACATTTCCCCTTACAGGGATCCGTGAATCCAGAGTCACCTCACCGGCCTCTGATTTTCCGATCCTTAAAAGAACCGTCTGGTTTTTATCAGATGTGAGAGAATATTTTACCTCCCCATCCTTCCACTGTATATCTATCAGAATACCGCCCCTGGCCATCAGGCCTTTTACACATCCTTCCTTCCATGCGGCCGGAACAGCCGGCAGCAGGACCAGCTCATCATTATGGCTCTGTACCAGCATTTCCGCAATGCCGGCTGTATAGCCAAAATTGCCGTCAATCTGGAACGGCGGGTGAGCACAAAGCAGGTTCGGATACAGGCCGCCCCCATGGATGGATCCGGCAGAATCCGGCGGCACCATATGAAACAGGTTTTTCATAATACGTCCCGCATGTTCTCCGTCTTCCAGCCTTGCCCACATCAGGATCTTCCAGGCCAGGCTCCAGCCTGTCCCCTCATCTCCCCTGCGCAGCAGGCTCTGTCTTGCCGCCTCATACATGTCTGTCCCTATGCGTATCCCGCATCCCGGATGCAGCTCATAGAGATGAGACAGATGCCTGTGGTGCATATCTGCTTCCTGGAATTCCTCATTCCACTCCAGTACCTGTCCCTGGCTTCCTGCAGCTGTGGGCACGATACCTGGAAGTATCCTTCCTGCCTCATCTGCTGTCTCATCTTCCAGCCCCAGCTCACTGCAGCCCTTTATATAATCCCTGAACAGATTACGTATGATAGCCAGTGTATTTTCTGTATAGGCTGCCAGAGAAACCTTCTCACCGTCTGACATGAATTCATTTTCCGGTGAAGTGGCCGGACACACGGCATACCCATCCGGAGTCTCCTCCAGAACTGACAGGCAGAACTTTACATTTTCTCTGAGAACAGGCAGTATTTCCTTTAAGTACTCTCTGTCCTGGCAGAACAGATAATCATCGAAAAGGTTCCGGCACATCCAGGCTGCTCCGAAGGGCCAGTATGCCCACATTACCATACCGTCAGCCGGTGAGGTCTTCCTCCATATATCTGTATTGTGGAAGCAGGCGCTTCCTTTTGCCCCAAAAAATTCCTTTGCGCTGACCCTTCCGTTTGTCAGAAGCTCCCTGTTCATGACAGTGAGCGGCTCAATCAGCTCATGGAGCCTGCACGGACCTGTCATCCAGTAATTCATCTGTGTATTAATATTTACTGTATAATCACTGAACCACGGAGGTATCTTTTCCTGGTTCCATATCCCCTGAAGATTTGCCGCCTGAGTACCGGGCCTTGAAGAAGATATCAGCAGATATCTTCCGAAGTCAAACAGCAGGGCATAAAGTGAGAGGTCATCCCCGTCTTTTTGAAATTCCTCCAGCCTTTTATACAGATCCAGTTCTTCTCTTCCGCTTGTCCCCAGAGAAAATTCTACCCTTTTAAAGTATTTCCTGTAATCCTCTGTATGTTCCTTAAGCAGTTCCTGCCAGTCCCTGTCTGCATTTTTTATATCTGCAGTCAGTTTCTCCTCCGGACTGCAGCCCTCTGTATACGGGTGTCTGTCAAATCCATTGAAGCTGGACCTGACAGCAAAAAATAGTATGATTTCCCTCACATCCCTGCAGATCAGGCCGTCTTCCACTGCTTCCACTGTGCCGCCCTCAGTTCTCACACGGCCCCATCCCTGGTAATGCATCCCCTTTTTCTCCGGCTCCTCTGAGAAAGTCAGAACACTGTCAGGCCCGGCTGTGCCCACTGTGATATTACTTCTGCCCGGGCACTGGCCATAGAGGCAGAATCCTGCACCCTCATATTTACATTCATTCAGGAAACCGCCGCCTCCGCTTATTTTAACCGTGAATTCTTCTTCAGCCTGTATCCTGTACAGAATCCCCTGGGCCGGGGCACTGCTGAAAGAAGTATGTACATACCTGCTGCCGTTATTCTTGTATTCAGTCTTAACGACTGCATCCTCCAGTTCCAGCTGCCTGCTGTATTCTGTGATGCATCTTTCACCTGAAAATTCTATGAACAGGCTGCCAAACGGCTGGTACATCTGTACATCCTCATTCCCCTTCAGCGCATCATCCAGAAAATGCATTGCCTCCTTATATTTTCCTTCTTTCGTAAGCTGTCCCGCTCTGGCGGTCTCTTCTTTTTTTGGCCCCTTCTGGCTTTTTACAGGATATCCCGACCAGAGAGTATCCTCATTTACTGCAATTATCTCTTTTGATGTCCCCCCGTAGATAACTGCTCCCAGCCGTCCGTTTCCTACAGGGAACCCCTCCTGCCAGTACCGGGCCGGCTGATCAAATTTAAGCTTCATACACATTTCCTCTTCTTCTGATTGATTATGGGCGTAAGACCCTTATTTTTAAGGATAGGATATTTTTTCTCATTTGTCTATATGTTTTATCTCACAGGCTGCATAACCCATCCGGGAAATAGACAGGTTTTTTCGTTTTTTTATACAGTAGATTTTTCTCATTTTAAAAACAGCACAAAATCAGATAAAAAATCGAAAAATGTTTGTTCACACTTTTGATGTCGAATGGTGTATAAAATAAACATCCCCCCAATACATTATATAGTTTTTGCTACACCCCATAAAGAAATACCTTCTCCAAAAGAGCTGTGCCGGACGCATCCGGCACAGCTCTTTTACTTTTATAAGCTGAATAGTTACAAACAGTTACTGTAGCTTCATGCTTAATGAGATCCTCTTCTTATTCAGATCCACGCTTAATACCCTGACGTCCACAATATCTCCCACACTGACAACCTCCAGAGGATGCTTCACAAATTTTGTGCTGCTCATCTCTGAGACATGCACCAGCCCGTCCTGATGTACACCGATGTCCACAAAAGCGCCGAAATCAATAACATTGCGCACTGTTCCCTTGAGTACCATTCCCGGCTTCAGGTCCTTCATATCAAGTACGTCACTGCGCAGGATCGGCTTGGGCATCTCATCTCTGGGATCCCGTCCCGGCTTTTCCAGCTCCTTGACAATATCTCTCAGTGTAATCTCACCGATCTCCAGCTCTTCCGCCAGTTTCTTATAGTTTTTCACCTGTCTGGAAAGCCCTTCCAGTTTTCCGCCTGCTATATCGCTGATTTCGTACCCCAGTTCTTTTAACAGCTTTTCTGCGGCTTTATAGCTCTCAGGATGCACACTTGTAGTATCCAGCGGGTTGCTGCCTCCGGGTATCCTTAAGAACCCTGCACACTGCTCAAATGCCTTCGGTCCCAGCTTGGCCACTTTCAGAAGCTGTTTCCTGTCCTCAAAACGGCCATTCTCTTCTCTATAGGCAACTATATTCTTTGCTATCACCTTCGTGATCCCTGACACATATTCCAGCAGTGAGGCGGATGCTGTATTAATATCCACACCGACTTTATTCACGCAGTCTTCCACTACTCCACTCAGAGCCTCTCCCAGCTTCTTCTGGTTCATATCATGCTGGTACTGGCCCACGCCTATAGATTTCGGATCTATTTTTACCAGCTCAGCCAGAGGGTCCTGGATCCTTCTGGCAATAGACGCCGCACTTCTCTGGCCCACATCGAAATTCGGGAATTCCTCTGTAGCCAGCTTACTGGCTGAGTATACAGACGCACCCGCCTCGTTGACTATCACGTACTGTACCTGCTCCGGTATTTCCTTTAAAAGCTCCACGATTATCATCTCTGACTCTCTGGATGCTGTACCGTTGCCAACTGATATGAGGGTTATCCCATATTTTTTGATCAATTTCTTAAGTGTTTCTTTGGCTGCCCTGATCTTTGTATCATTTGTGGGCGCCGTCGGATAGATAACTGTTGTATCCAGCACCTTTCCTGTAGGGTCTACTACAGCCAGCTTACAGCCTGTACGGAACGCCGGATCCCATCCCAGAACTGTCTGTCCTGCGATCGGGGGCTGCATAAGCAGCTGCTCCAGGTTCTTACCAAATACAGAGATAGCGCCGTCCTCAGCCTTTTCCGTCATATCACTGCGTATCTCTCTCTCGATAGCAGGCCCGATCAGCCTTCTGTAGCTGTCCTCCACAGCAGCCTTAAGTACCGGCGCTGTATTCTGATTTTCCTTCACAATAACTTTCTTCTGAAGATATAAAAGGATGCGCTCCTCCGGAGCCTCTATTTTAACATTTAAAAACTTTTCCTTCTCCCC
Organism: Murimonas intestini; assembly: GCF_024622195.1. Classification (NCBI taxonomy): domain Bacteria; kingdom Bacillati; phylum Bacillota; class Clostridia; order Lachnospirales; family Lachnospiraceae; genus Murimonas; species Murimonas intestini. The sequence continues at coordinate 6,994 of NZ_JANKBI010000030.1, read as the reverse complement.
GCGGTTGAGGGCGAGCGTCCTGTGACCCGCTACTTTTGAGACAGCTTCCTCATAATTATAATACATTTCATATACAGACTGGGCCTTCTCATCCTTAGCCGCGGAGATGATCTTTCCCTCTTTTACTGTCAGCTTTCTGATATAGCTGCGGTAGCTGGCCTCATCTGAGACTGCCTCTGCAATGATGTCCATCGCTCCTGCTATGGCCTCCTCCGCTGTCTTCACATCCTTCTCTTCAGATATGAATGCCTCTGCTTCCTGCTCAAGAGGCCTGTTTGTCATTTGAAGAGTAATGATATTAGCAAGAGGCTCTAAGCCCTTCTCTTTCGCTATAGTTGCCCTTGTGCGCCTCTTGGGGCGGTACGGACGGTAAAGGTCATCTACAACTACAAGCGTCTCTGCCTCTGTGATCTGCTTTTTCAGTTCCTCCGTCAGCTTTCCCTGTTCTTCTATGCTTGAGAGTACCTGTCCCTTCTTATCTTCCAGATTCCGCAGATAGTTCAGCCGCTCATAAAGCTTACGCAGAACCTCATCATTGAGGGAGCCTGTGGCCTCCTTACGGTATCTGGAAATAAAGGGGATGGTATTTCCTTCATCTATAAGCTTGACGGCAGCTTCTACCTGCCACAGATCTGCTTCCAGTTCACTTGCCAGTTTTTTATTGATATCCATGTACTTAAATTTCTCCTTTATATTCTCAATTCGGTTCTGATTATACCACTTGTGTTTCATTTTTGTCTATGGTATCATAGCACTAATTGAGAAAAGCCCGGGAGGAGATTACTGTTCTCTCCGTGGCCAGTAACGAGAGGAGATACATTATGGACTTAAAAGACAGGGATCATATCCCTTCAGATATCCGGGATGGTAGTGCATCAGACCCGGAATCCGGAAATACTGAAGCTTCCGGCGATATGGATAAAAATGCAGAAAACAGCGCCAATACAGACAACAGCCCTGAGAGCTGGTACGAGAACGGCCGATTATATCACCGGGGTGATTATCATGAGCCGAACGGCAATGGCTATCAAAATGGCAGCGGACAGTACAATGGCTTCGGCGGGGGGATCTACGGGAATAATTACCAGCAGGCACCGCCCAATGGAATGGCTACTGCAGCTATGATACTGGGTATCATCTCCCTTGTCACTTCCTGCTGCTTTTACTTAGCTATCCCTCTTGGAGTGATCGGTGTTATTTTGGCAGTACTTTCACAGGGCAGTGACCGCACGCTGCCTCCACGTGCCAAGTCGGGACTTTGGCTGGCTGTGGCAGGAGCCGCCCTCTCTCTGTTTCTGACAGTGGCTTCCGTAGCTTCCACTTTCTCAAGGTACGGGGTGGATGGATTCATTGATATGCTCAGACAATATGAGCAGTTCTATGAGGGACAGTCAGGACAGGACGGCGAGATCAGCAATTATAATGATATGAAGGACTGGCTGGAAGATTACCTGAATGGGAAAGACAACAGCCGCAGCCGCAAGATCCGGCAGCAGGAACAAGATAACATAATATAAAGAGAAGATGTGCAGGCAGCATTTTAAGCTCCGGGCACATCTTCTCTTTATATTTACTGCAGTTCATTTTCAGCTTATCATTTTATCCAATCATTGCACAGCCGCCGAAAAGGAGGACAGCATTTTTTACTATAAAATTGACAGCCACGATTACAACACCGATATAGACATATCTTTTCCTGAACTCCATCCCGATTTTACAGCGTCCTCCGCTCACAAGCTCTATGGTGTTCGTCACCATAAAAACAGCGCAGACTGCAGCTGCATATACAACAAAGGGATGATAATAAAGGGATTCCAGTATATGTCCATGCAGCAGGCTCGTGACAGCTCTCGTCCCTCCGCATCCTGGACAATAATACCCCGTAAGCGAATGAAAAAGACATGGAAGCAGGAGATAGTTTAAAGAGAAGCCTGATATCCGTGATATAAGTAGGATGACCCCTGCCGCCGCCAGAAGGCCCAGACCTATATAATATAAGGTCCTCTTCTCCCGCCGCCTTCTGTCTTCCTCCTCTATATCATATGCTCTCTTTTTCTCTTCTTCTGCTTCCATTTACTGTCCGTCCCTTCTTCTCATACAGCATACTGTATCAGAACGGGCGCGGATTGTCAATTTATGCTGTATACTTCTTAAGAACTGCTTCCACAGCTCCCGGTCCTGCATTCATTTCTGTAAAATATTTGATTACGTCATCAGCGAGTCCTGCCTTATACAGATCTACGCCAAATATCTTTTCATCAGAAAGTACAGGTTTTAAGATTTTCTCAGCGTCAAAGCTCTCTCCCAGCTTAACCTGTTCCATGACTGCACAGAGTGTAGGCAGCATAGGATCCGGGCTGAGTTCGAATTTTTCACCTTTATCGTTGATACCCATGAGGTAACGCAGCCATCCTGCAAATACAAGAGGTATTCTCTTCAGATTCTTTACATCCAGTTTATCTGAGGCCATATATGCCTTGATCGTCTCCCCAAAGCGGATTGCCAGCTTCTGTGATGTATCTGTAGCGATCCTCTGAGGTGTATCCGGCATGAACGGATTCGGGATACGTACATTTAAGACCTCATCCAGGAATTTTTCCGGTCTGATAATGCCCGGGTCTACCACTACAGGCATTCCTTCTTCATGTCCGATGATCTCAACCAGCTTTTTCAGCACCGGATCCTTCATCTCTTTTGAGATCAGATCATAGCCCAGCAGACATCCAAATACTGCCAGTGTTGTATGAAGAGGATTTAAGCAGGTGCAGACCTTCATCTTTTCCACTTTATCAACAGTCTCTCTGTCCGTAAAGATCAGTCCGCCTTTTTCCAGCGCTTCCCTTCCATTTGGGAAATCATCTTCTATAACAAGATATTCACATTCTTCCGCATTTACGAAAGGTGCAGCGTATGTCTTTTTACTTGTAACGATCTGATCCAGGTCTTCTATACCATCATTCAGAAGGATTCCCTTGACAGTCTCATCAGGCCTCGGTGTGATCTTGTCTATCATTGTCCACGGGAAGCTGACTTTTTTGCCGCTCACATATGCAGCAAAGCCTTCTTTTACAAGACCTTTTTTATCCCATGTCTCTGCATATGCTGAAATCGCTGCACAGAGCTTATCGCCATTGTGTGAGCAGTTATCCATGCTTACCATTGCTATGGGGAGTTCTCCTGCCAGGAAACGCTCATAGAGCAGAGAAGAAACTTTTCCAATATAGCTGACTGGTTTTTCAGGCCCTGCTTCCATATCTGCGGCAACTGCATCCAGATATTCTCCGGCTGCATTTTTCAGGCTGTATCCTTTTTCAGTGATAGTAAAAGTAGCCATCTGAAGGGAAGGCTGTCTGAAGATCTCCCTGAGCCTGCTAAAATCCTCTTCCTTTGCCGGGTCAGCGACAAGCGCTTCCACTACGCTTCCCACAACTGTTTTCTCGACAGTTCCGTCTGCCTTTAATGTCACCAGAACGCTGTAGCTGTCATGAGGTCTGTAAAGTTTCTCCACGATCTCTCCGTCAAAGCCCTCTGCAGCAATCAGGCCTCTGTCCAGCACTCCGTCATTCAGCAGATTCTGTACTACATTTGCCTGAAATGCCCTGAAGATATTGCCAGCTCCGAAATGGATCCAGAACGGTGCCTCTTCTGTTTTTTTCTTCACTGCCTGCCTGTCATACTGGGGAAGAGCGTATCCGGCTGCTTCCCACTCTTGCCTGTTCTTTAAACCTTCTTCATTTAACCTCATTTTTATTTCCCCCTTATTTGCTGCTCTTTTCAATAGCTTCCCAAAGTCCGTTCAGATAAGTGGCTCCTAAAGCTCTGTCATACAGGCCGTATCCAGGCATTGCCACCTCTCCCCAGATCATCCTTCCATGGTCAGGGCGGATAGGTCCTTCGAATCCTATATCATATAATGCTTTCATGATCGCATACATATCAAAATTTCCGTCAGCAGACAGATGTGCTGCCTCTTCAAAATCTGTCGGGGAATTAAATTTCAAATTCCTTACATGTGCAAAGTGGATTCTTCCTTTTAATGAACGGATCATATCAGGAAGGTCATTTTCCAGGTTTGTTCCGTAGGAACCTGAGCAGAAGGTAACTCCGTTGTGGGGATTGTCCACCATCTTAGTCATGCGCAGGATATTCTCTTTGTTGATGATGATACGCGGCAGTCCGAATACGCTCCAGGCAGGATCGTCCGGATGGATAGCCATATTGATATCATACTTGTCACATACAGGCATGATCTTCTCAAGGAAATACTTCAGGTTCTGGAATAATTTTTCGTCATCTACATCTTTGTAAAGTTCAAATAATTCTTTAACCTTTGCAAGACGTTCCGGCTCCCAGCCCGGCATGATAAATCCATTTGAATTAGAATCAACAGACTCAAACATCTTCTCAGGGTTCAGGTTATTGACTGTCTCCTGGTTGTATGCCAGTACAGTTGACCCGTCCGGACGCTTTCTTGCCAGTTCTGTTCTTGTCCAGTCAAATACAGGCATAAAGTTATAGCATACAAGATGGATATCTTCTAACCCAAGATTCTCCAGAGTCTGGATATAGTTTTCGATATACTTGTCTCTGTCAGGAGAACCGATCTTAATAGCGTCATGTACATTCACGCTCTCGATTCCTGCCACGCAGAGTCCTGCTGCCTCTACCTCATCTTTCATAGCCCTGATAGCTTCCCGGCTCCATACCTCGCCCGGCGCTGTATCATAGAGAGTAGTAATGACACCTTTTACCCCCGGAATCTGCCTGATCTGCTCAAGCGTCACTGAATCAAATTTGCTCCCGTACCACCTTAATGTCATTTCCATAATTAATACCTTCCTTTTTTTATTTTACACCTGCCAACTGGCAGATTTAATTCTTAATATCATTATATTTCATTGGCGGAAAAATCCAATTGGCGAAATTGTTGTCTATATTGCAAATCTTGTTGTTTTGTACTATACTGGAGTTAAAGCACGAAAAAGACAGGAGGATCTTATGAAAAAAAACCTTCAGACGGCCTTTTCTACCCGTCAGTATATGTTGTCCAAAGATTTTGAAATTTATTATTACAATGACACGGTTCTTCCAAATGTTGCGCCTCATTCCCACACTTATTATGAATTTTATTTTTTTCTGGAGGGTGAGATCAATCTGTATATAGATGGGATACCCCACAGGGTAAGACCGGGAGATTTTCTTCTGATCCCCCCCGGTGCATCCCACTACCCCTCTTTTTTGTCCCCGGACCTGCCGTACCGCAGATTCGTTCTCTGGCTCAGCAAAGGGTATTGTGAGCGGCTGACACAGGCTTCCACAGACTATATCTATCTCATGCAGCTGGTGACCACGGCAAAGCGCCACGTATTTTCCACAGACGCCATTGCCTTTAATGCCATCCAGTCCATAATATTCCAGCTGATAGAAGAAACAAAAAGTACCCGGTTTGGAAAAGAGGCAAAAGTATCTTTAGATGTTAACAGCCTGATCTTATATCTGAACCGCCTTGTCTATGAGCAGAACCACCAGAACAGAGGAGATTCCTCCCTTCCTCTTTACCTGGGCATATGTGACTATATCTCTGCACATCTGGATGAGGAGCTCTCACTGGATAAGCTTGCCCAGGAGTTTTATGTGAGTAAATTCCACATCTCCCATGCATTTAAAGATAATATGGGAATTTCCCTGCACCAGTATATCCTGAAAAAACGCCTTTCCGCCTGCCGTGACGCCATCCTCTGCGGTGAACCGGTCAGCAGAATATTTGAACAGTACGGCTTTCATGACTACTCCAGTTTCTTCAGGGCCTTTAAAAAAGAATACGGCGTTTCCCCCAAGGAGCTGCGTGATATGTATCTGAACGGAACTCTGCTGTCAACCTGACACGCATTACTGTTCACTCCGGGATGGCGATGTGTGAACAGTAACTGACACGCTCCGTAATCTCCATGCTGCAAGACTTTTCACATTGATTTTTACATGGGAGGTATGCTATACTGATTCCTATGAAATGACAGATTGGAGCATAATTTATGGATTCAAAAAAGACATCTTCAGAATTAAAAAGTATTGCCAAAGGAAAGATGATGGGCAGATATTCAGTTGCTATGGGCGCACTCCTGCTGATTTTCCTGATGTCATTCGGATGCAGCATGCTCATCTCCATGATACTCATCGTCCCTTCCACTATAAACAAGATAACCTTTTTCATCTGCAGTATTATCCTGACACTGCTGTCCTCTATATTTGCTGCCGGTGTGGCAAGGCTCTTCCTGAACATGTCCAGAAACCTGCCCTATGGCATCACGGACATATTTTACGGATTTACACACAGGCCGGACAGGATACTGGGCGCCGCCGCCCTCATTTACCTCATGATAGTTGGCTGCATGGCGCCTTACCTGATCCTGATCCTCCTCTACATCGGCACAGATATCCTGGCGCTTGGCATCATAGGGCTTCTCCTGGGAATTGCAGGCGGTGTTCTGGGAGTCATCCTGTCACTCAGATACTCACAGGTATACTATCTGCTGGTGGACCGCCCTGAGCTGACTGTTATGGAGATTTTAAATACCAGCAAAGATATGATGCTTGGGAATAAAGGAAGATATTTCTATCTGATCATCAGCTTCTTTGGGTGGATATTCCTTTCCGTCCTCAGCTGTTATATAGGTCTGCTGTGGCTTGTCCCGTATATAGAGATGACGGTCACATCCTTTTATCAGGATCTTACGGGAGAAATTTAAAAATGTGAAAATACAAAGATAACAATAGCCGGACACATTATGTTTTGTGGGCGGCTATTTATTATATTGCTGTTTAGCTGATTAGAGGCGTGGGGACGCTTTGCATTGTAGGTAGTGAATCAGTGGGAGGAGCAGGCGGGTGGGAGAGTTCGTGGTTCAGTCCAACCGCTGCGTCGTGAAACTCTAAGGCCCCGGAGACTGCTTGAAACGCAAAAGGCGGCCGGAAACTCGGTGCGTTTGCTGATGCA